>JBQCDC010000255.1:0-2684 GCA_051961575.1 Marmoricola sp. | reverse complement strand
CCGCGTTCTGGGCCGTGCGATGAGCGACGACCGTGGCGACCACCGATCCAGAGCCCCACGCCACCAGAAGCAGGGCGACGGCCAAGGCGAGCACAACGATGGTCGTTGCGCCCGCCTCGTCTCGGCGATCAGCCACCGCTTTCGCCCTCGACCACCCCAGCCGCTTGGCCCGACAGCACGACCGGTCCGATGAACCCGACGATCCCTCCAGGACCGCGCACCGGCGACCGAACGGTCACCCGAACGAGACGGCCCTCGGTGCTGGTCGTGACCGTCGAGCCCGACGTCGCGACCTGTTCCGCGAGCGCGACCGCAGCCGGCGCTGCTTCGCCTCGGACCAGTGCTCGCACGGCCTCACGAGCGGCGTCCTGCGCGCGGATCGCGACCACACCCAGGCTCACCATCCAGGCCAGACCCAACGCGATCAGAACCAGGATCCCGATTCCGAACGCGGCCTCGGCGGTGACCGCGCCCGCCTCGGACCGCTCGGCACGCATCAAAACGGCAGCATCCCGGACATCCGCTCCCACACCGAGGACAGGAATTGCTGACCCGCTCCGCTCGTGAGCAACTTGAACAACAGACCTGCGAAGCCGACCGCCGCTCCCGTGCAGACCGCGTACTCCGCGGTCGTCGCACCTCTCTCGTCCCGCTCGATTCGCCTTGTTTGCAACAGCTTTCGCACTGTGACTCCCCTTCTCTCGATGTCCATGGCATGGCCGAGTCAAGGCGTTGGCGGTGACGGTGGCAGCTGGCTGCGAAGCCAGGTTGGGGACAAGCCAGACCGAACGACCTGTGGATCCTCAGGGTTCGCTGATCCAGGCGAGGTCCCCCAGCACGCCGGCGACCAGCGGCACGACACCGAGCAGCACGAAGGCGGGCAGGAAGCAGACGCCAAGCGGGGCGGCCGCGCGCACCTCGATGGTGCGGGCGTAGGCATGTGCCGCCAGGTCGGCGCTCTCGCGCAGGTCCGTCGCGAGCCGCCGCATCGCGTCGGACACCGGGACGCCCGTCGCGTGTGACCGGGAGAGCGCGCGGCCGAGACCGGTCGTGGTCGGATCCCGCTCAAGCTCGGCCCAGACCTCGGCTGGCGACTGCCCGACGTCGAGAGCGTTCAGAGGGAGGGCGAGGCGCGACTCCCAGGGATCTCCCACAGCCGCCGCCACCATCCGTAAGGCGCTGTCGATGTCTGCTCCAGCGGACAAGGCGAGCGCCAGCAGCTCGACGACCAACGCGTAGTCGGCGACGAGGCGTCGCTCGCGTTCGACGGCGGCGGGACCCCGCGCGTTGGAGAGCGTCCGCCAGGCCAGCGGAACCAGAACGACGGCCGCGATCACGCCCGCGACCCCGCCGACGAAAGCCCAGCCGGCTCCTCCCGCCAGGACCGCCAGCGGCAGGCGCCAGAGGCGGAGCGGCGATCTGTCGGCGGTCTCACCGCGCGACTTGGCGGACCGGCCAGAAACCGTGCGGGACATCAGCCGATCGAGCCAGGCCCAACCGAGGAACAGCAACACCAGGGCAAGAGCCAGAGCAATAGTTCCGATGCCACTCACAAAGAACGACCATGGACTCGTGCCGAGTCCGGCGCCCATGCCGAGGACGAGGAGCGGCAACCCGCTGACGACCATGGCGGTGGCTCGAGCAGCCGCCAGCTCAGCGTCGATGAGGCGAGCCCGACGCTCGCGCGCGGCCAACAGACCGGTCACCTGGTCGAGCGCCTCCGCGAGGCCGCTCCCAGCGCGTCCCGACACCTGCCAGGCCGCCGCCACATCGCGAAGGCCGTCGGCACCCGGCAGGTGAGAGACCTCGTGCAGGGCGTGGGCGACGTCGTGGTGCAAGTCCGCCGCAACCACGACGGGGCGCAGCGGGGGCCATCGCGCGCCGGCCGAAGCGATGGCCTCGGCGGGCACCCGACCCATCCGCAGATCGTCGGCCAGCTCGGCGCACACCACCTGGACGGCGCGCGACGTCGCACGCGCTTGTGCGTGTTCACGCCGGCGTCCGGCCAGCCAAGCAACTCCCATCGATGTGCCCACCACGAGTCCGATCAGCACGCCGTAGCGCGGGAAGAAGACCAGGACGACCGGCAGAGCGGCCGCTCCGATCGTGACCACCGCCCCAACGGAAACCCGAAGCCGTTCCGTCGACACCCGCGCTGGCCCGAGGAGCAGGACGACCGCGACGGCCGCGATCGCGGCGAGCTCAGCCAAGGAGGCTCGCCAGGCGGTCGGCGCCAGGCCCTTCGATCACTCGTCCCGCCTCGAACTGGACGGCGGTCGCGACCCGAACGCCGAACCCCTCCCGGAATTCGAGCACCCCCAGCTCACTGATCACCCGACGACCGCCTGCGCGCTTCATGTGCAGGATCACGTCCACGGCGGAAATGAGCTGCGCCTGAGCGGCCTCGCGGGACATCCCTGCGGCGAGGGCAAGCGCCTCCACGCGCGCAGGGAAGGCGGCCGCCGAGTTGGCGTGGATGGTCCCGCAGCCTCCCTCGGGGCCGGTGTTCAACGCAGCCATCAGATCGACGATCTCGGCGCCGCGGACCTCGCCGACGACCAGCCGATCGGGTCGCATCCGCAGCGCCTGTCGCACCAACACCGGCATCGCCCCGGCCCCTGCGCCCTCGATGTTGGGCGGCCTCGCCTCGAGCGCCACCACGTGCGGATGGTTCGGGCGCAGCT
>JBQCDC010000254.1:0-5162 GCA_051961575.1 Marmoricola sp. | reverse complement strand
TGCTGGATCACGCCGGAGACGATGTCGCCCTCCTTGCCGTGGAACTCACCGAACTTGACGTCGTCCTCGGCGTCGCGGAGCCGCTGCAGCATGATCTGGCGCGCGGTCGTGGCCGCGATGCGGCCGAAGCCCTCCGGGGTGTCCTCGAACTCGCCGACCGCGTTGCCCTCGTCGTCGAGCTCGGTGGCAAGCACCACCACGTGCCCGGTCTTGCGGTCGAGGACGACGCGCGCGTGCTCGTAGGCGCCCGGCGTCTTCTGGTACGCCGTCAGCAAGGCCTGCTCGATGGCATCCACGAGCACGTCGAAGGAGATCTCCTTCTCGCGCTCGAGCATGCGCAGAACTGACATGTCGATGTCCACGGCTACTCCTCACCCTCGTCGTCGTCATCGAACCCGGCGAAAGCCTTGAACTCGATCTCGATCTTGGCCTTGCGAACGTCCGCGAACGCGACGCTCCGATCGGAGTCGGCGCGCTTGTCGTCCATGCGCAGCACCACCGATTCATCGTCGTTACGGACCACGCGGCCGGTCAATACGTCGCCGTCGTTCAGGGTCACCTTCACCAGTCGCTCCGTGTTGCGGCGCCAGTGCCGGGGAAGCGTGAGAGGGCGGTCCACCCCGGGCGAGGAGACCTCCAAGGTGTAGGCCGCATCGCCCATCACGTCGTTCTCGTCGAGAAGCTGGTTGACCACGCGCGTGGCGTCCGCGATGTCGTCCATGCTGGTGCCGCCGTCCTGGTCGACCGCGATGCGCAGGACCTGACGCTTGCCCGCGGAGGTCAACTCGACGGCCTCAAGATCCAAGCCGAGCTCGGAGAGTGGCCCCTGCAGAAGCCCCTCGAGGCGAGCCTGGGTGTCCTTCGATGTCACCTTGTCGCCTCCTTGTGCTGTTGTCTGCGGCAACCCTACCCTCTGCGGCCCCCTAGGCTTGCCGGGTGATCGCCCGCCCCCTGACCCGTCGCGCCGTCGTCGCGGGTGGGCTCCTCGGCGCGGCCACCCTCACGGGCTGCTCCACCTCAGAGCTGACCAGACGCAGGTCGGAGGACCCCGAGGCCGCCGATCGCGCACGGCTGGCGAAGGCTCGCGACCTGTCCGTGCAGCTGCACGATGAGATCGCGTCGACGATGACGCAGGATCCGCGGTTGTCGCCCTCGCTCACCAAGATCCGCGACCTGCACATCGAGCAGATCGCCCAGTTCACCAGTAGCGCCGGTCTGCCCAACCCGCGAGCCAGCGCCTCGACCTCAGCCCCGCTGTCCCTGAAGGCACTGACCGACCGCGAGCGCGCGCTCGCCCAGGCCTTCCGCACCCTCGCGCTTCACGCGCAGCGTGGAGACGTCGCCGCGCTACTCGCCAGCGCGGCGGCGGGCATCGACCAGGTGATGGCGCGATGACTCCCACCCAAGCCCTCGTCGCCGCCCTCAAGGCCGAGTACGCAGCCGTGTATCTCTACGGACTCATCGGCGGACGCGCGTCACGCGGCGACAAACCGGCCGAGGTCGCGCGCATCAAGAATCTCTACGCAGCCCACCGGACGCGTCGCGACCAGCTCATCGCATTGCTCGGCGCCCGCAAGGTCGCTACGCCCGCACCAGCGGTCGCCTACAAGCCGCCGATCGATCCCGTCTCGCCGAGCACGCGAACCGCCTGTGCGCGTGAGATCGAGGTCCGGTCGGAGTCGGTCTACACGCAGCTGGTCGCGTCGACCACCGGACCGGAGCGAGCATTCGCCATCAACGCGCTCGACTCGGTGAGCAAGGCAGGAGTCGCGCTCGGTCAGACGCCGAGCGCCTTCCCCGGTCTGGTCCTCTAGGACTGCTGACCGACCGCCGCCGCGAGGTCGGCGAACGACACCTCGCGCCTGTCGCCCGAGCGCCGGTCCTTGATCTCGGCGATGCCATCCGCGGCGCCGCGCCCGATGGTGACGATCACCGGGACTCCGATGAGCTCGGCGTCCTTGAACTTCACGCCGGGACTGACCTTGGGACGATCGTCGAACAGGACGGTCAGGCCGGCGGTCTCGAGATCGCGCACGACACCTTCCGCGGTGTCGAGGACGGCCTGGTCCTTGCCCGCGACGACAACGTGGACGTCAGCCGGAGCGATCTCGCGCGGCCAGCACAGACCGAGCTCGTCGAGGGTGCCCTCCGCGATGACGGCCACCGCGCGCGTGACGCCGATCCCGTAGGAGCCCATCGTCACCGTGACGAGCTTGCCGTTCTCGTCGAGGACCTGCAGGTCGAGCGCCTCGGCGTACTTGCGGCCGAGCTGGAAGATGTGACCCATCTCGATGCCGCGGGACGACTCCAGAACACCCACCTCACAGTTCGGGCAGGCATCCCCGTCGCGCACCTCGGCGACCTCGATGATGCCGTCGGCCTTGAAGTCGCGTCCCGTCACCATGTCGATCGCGTGCTGGTCCTTGGCATCCGCGCCGGTCGCCCACCGCGTGCCCTCGACGATCCTCGGGTCGAGGAGATAGCGGATGCCGGATGCCGACTCCGTGCCGAGCACCTGGGGACCGATGTAGCCCTTCACCAACTCGGGAGCCTTCGCGAAGTCGGCCTCGCCGAAGGGCGCGAACGCCACCCCTTCGCCCAGGAACGCCTCGAGACGCTTGATGTCGATCTCGCGGTCGCCGGGGAGACCGATCGCCAGCGACTCGAGGCGCCCGTCGGGGTACTGGACCGAGAAGATGATGTTCTTCAACGTGTCGGCGGCCGTCCAGGAGCCCGACTCGCGCGGCGCCTCCTGGTTCAGCGAGTCGACCATCAGGTCGATGGTCACAGCCCCGGGCGTGACGACGACGCTCGGCGCGGGCAGTCCTTCAATCGGCAGCGGCTCGGGCACGCGCATCTCGACCGCCTCGACGTTGGCCGCGTACCCGCAGTTCTTGCACTCGACGAAGGTGTCCTCGCCGATCGCCGCCTTGGCGAGGAACTCCTCCGAGCGCGACCCGCCCATCGCGCCGCTCATGGCCTTCACCACCACGTACTCGAAGCCGAGCCGATCGAAGATCCGCACATAGGCGTCACGGTGGGCCTGGTAGCTCACGTCCAGACCGGCATCATCGATGTCGAACGAATACGAGTCCTTCATGATGAACTCGCGACCGCGCAGCAGCCCGGCGCGGGGACGCGCCTCGTCGCGGTACTTCGTCTGGATCTGGTAGAGCGAGACCGGCAGGTCCTTGTAGGAGGAGTACAGGTCCTTCACCGTGAGGGTGAACATCTCCTCGTGCGTGGGACCGAGCAGGTAGTCGGCGTCCTTGCGGTCCTTGAGGCGGAAGATCCCGTCGCCGTACTCGGTCCAGCGACCCGAGACCTCGTAGGGCTCGCGCGGAAGCAGCGCCGGGAACGACAGCTCCTGAGCCCCGATGGCGTCCATCTCCTCGCGGATGATCGCCTCGACGTTGCGCAGCACTCGCAGCCCGAGCGGCAGCCAGGTGTAGATGCCTGGTGCCGCGCGACGGATGTACCCGGCCCGGACCAGCAGCTTGTGGCTGGCCACCTCGGCGTCCGCGGGGTCGTCGCGCAGCGTACGAACGAACAGGGACGACATCCGCAGAATCATGGGTGGAAGGTTACTTGCGCGGACGACCCACTCGCCAAACGAATCGGATCATGGGGAACTGCAAGGGCAGGCGCGTGAGTGCGACGGCCTTGAACCCGGCGTTGTCCGTCTGCAGAGCGTCGACCGCCATCTTGACGTTCCCCGGATAGACGCCGACGAGCAGGGCGGCGCTGGCGAGTCCGGCCCACCGTCGGGTGCGTGGAACCGCAAGCCCAGCCGCACAGGCGAGCTCGAGCAGTCCCGAGCCGATAATGACCTCGCGATGGGAGGGCACCCAGTCCGGCATCAGAGGGTCGAACACCTCGGGCTTGACCAGGTGAACGGTCCCGGAGGTGACGAAGGCGGCGGCCACGAACTTCGCCCCTCGACTCAGCGGCGCAACCGATCGATCCTTCATGGCTCTCCTTAGAACATCAGGGTTGAGAACGTCGCGGTCTGGCGGAAGCCGGCCTTCTCGTAGGCGATCCGCGCAGGCACGTTGTGCGCGTTGAGGTAGAGCGAGGCCACCGGCGCGATGCGGGACCGGATCTCGTTCACCACGGTCGCGATTCCGGCCGTCGCGAGTCCGTGGTTCCGGAATTCGGGCGCCACGTAGACGCCTTGGATCTGTGCGGCATAGGGACTGGCGCAGGCAACCTCGGCCTTGAACATGACCTTGCCGTCCTCGATCCTCGAGAACGACCACCCGCGATCGATCAGACCCGCCACCCGTTGCCGGTAGAGCGTCCGACCGCCATCGATCTCCGGTGACGTCCCCACCTCTTCCCGGTACATCGCCACGCAGGCCGGATACAGCACGTCGAGCTGATCGACCGTCGTGCGCTGCACCTTCGGATCCGGGTCGACCAGCGGCTCCCCCTTGAGCTCCAGGTGGGGCTGGTCCCAACGCAAGTCATGCGGTGTCCACCAGTCGTGCTGGACCGCACCCCAGAAGGTCTCGATCGCGGCACGTGGTCCGACCATCGTGGCGACGTGCGGGCGCCGGTCCAGCGTGGTTCGTGCGAACGCGAGAGCTGCCTCGTCGTCCGCGTTCACCAGCACGAGGTTGGCGCCGACGTGGCACAGCGACAGGAGCTCGTCACCACCGAAGTAGCCCCAGATCTCTCCGCCGAGCAGCCTGCGCTCCAAGCGCGTCGAGCGGATGCGATGGTCCACGAACACGTTCACGACCGGATCCTGGTCCAGACAACGCAGAGCCGTTCCCACGTCCTCGGGACCCAGGGTTCGCACACTGAAGCGGCCGCGCCTCACCACGCCCGCGAGCCTACGCGAACGCAGGCCCGCGTCAGCCGACGTTGACCTCGACGCCCGCACCCTCGATCGGCTCCATCTCCTCGGCCAGGCGCATGGCCTCCTCGATGAGGGTCTCGACGATCTGCGACTCGGGCACGGTCTTGATGACCTCGCCCTTGACGAAGATCTGGCCCTTGCCGTTGCCGGATGCGACGCCGAGGTCGGCCTCACGAGCCTCGCCCGGACCGTTGACGACGCAGCCCATCACGGCGACCCGCAGCGGAACCTCGAGCCCGTCGAGCCCGGCGGTCACAGCGTTCGCGAGCTCGTAGACATCGACCTGGGCGCGGCCGCA
>JBQCDC010000253.1:0-16044 GCA_051961575.1 Marmoricola sp. | reverse complement strand
GCCCTCGCTGACCCCACGCCGTTCGAGCTGCCCACCGAGGCAGGGGCGAGATTCGAGGCGCGGCACGGTGGCAACGATACGACCGATGAGTTCCTGACCGTCAACTGCGATGGTAAGCCCCTGTATCTCCGGCTCGCGTCGTCATGCATCTACGGGCCTGAGTCCGTCCTCGGTTGCTTCGGGCACTTCCGCCTGATCGAGGCCGACGAGTGACCGACCGCTGGACCTGCTGCATCTGCGGAACGGTCTGGGTGGTGCCCTCGTTGGCCCGCGCCTGTGAGTCCAAGCATGGGGGCAAGACGTGACCAACGACCGATGCTGCCGCGCGTGCAAGTCCTCGCTGCCGGACATCTGCCGCGAGTCGCGGGACTGCTGGTGCCATATCGAGGCCCGCGCGCACGACCGCGTCGCCAAGCCGGAGAGGCAGACGCACCGCGACCCGACAGCGGGCGAGGCGCTGGGGAACATCGCGCGCGAGGAGCGCAGGAGACGCGGGAGGAGGGGAGGGTAGTTGGGCTGGTTCAATGTCGACGACCAGATGTACGGGCACGCGAAGCCGCGGCAGGCTGGGCTGGCCGCGATCGGCCTCTGGACCCTCGCAGGCTCCCTCTCCTCCGGCACGAAGACCGACGGTGCAGTTCCTGGATGGTACGTCGAATCGTGGGGGCCGGAGGGCAAGGATGCCGCCCAGAGCCTCATCGCGGCCGGGCTCTGGGTACCGCAGGGCTCGGGCTTCCAATTCCTCTCCTGGGAGGAGTACCAGCGCTCCAAGGAGCAGATGGAAGAGGACCGCGAGCGCAACCGGCAGCGGCAGAGGGCATGGCGGGAGAAGCAGAAAGCCCGGAAACAAGCCGATCCGGAGGCGTAACGCGTTACGTAACGCGTTACTCACGCCCGTTACGTAACGCGTTAGTCACGGGGCGTTAGTAACGGTGCCCAAGCCAAGCCAAGCCAAGCCAAGCCAAGCCATATATCTCTACCTCACCTTTCGCTTCATAGATCAATCACCTTTCCAACCAATCTCACCTTCCGTAACGCGCGAGGAAATTGGTTGGAGGAAGGAAAATTCTGATGGATCTTCCCGCAATCGCGCTCCTGATCTTCGCGGCCCTGATGGCGGTCATGTTCGCCCTGTGGATCTACTTCGAGTGGGGCGAGTAAGTGACCCACCACCTCACCGAGCGCCAGGCATCCCTCCTCGCGAACCTGCTCCACGAGATCCGCGCAGACTGGCCAGTCGAGTCGCTCATGACCCTGCTCATCCAGAACAGCAGAGTCCCCAGCTTCCCCGCACTCGTGCAGGCCGCGCTCGCCAAGGCGCTGCAGCCCACATGCCGCACGCCCGGCGCGATCTTCCAGCAGGGGCAGCACTGGCCGGCCGAGGTCAGGGAGCAGATGCCCAAGCCGCAGCGGTGCCGAGTGCACCGCGACTTCTACGAACCGTGCGTATGCTGCGCGGCCGACGCCAAGGCCGAGCGTCGGCCAGACCCGTACTTGGAGGAAGCATGAGCAAGGAACGCGATGAACTGGCCGACGTGATCGCCCACTCATCAATGAGGATGGCATCGAAGGGCGTCATCCGTTACTCGGCGGACGGGTACCCCGTCTACCAAGCCGACGAAATGGCTGCGAACGCCGTCTTCAACGCCGGGTACCGCAAGCCCGCCGTCGTCACCACCGCCGAGGAACTGGACGCGCTGCCAACGGGGTCTGTCGTGCTCGATGACCTGCTGATCACGCACTCTAAGCCGTACAACGCGCTCAACTTCTGGCTCCGTGTCGGCTTCGAGGAGCACTTCACCGCGGACGACATTGCGCTCCCCGCGACCATCCTGCACGTCGGAGGCGAGTCATGACCGACCTCAGCAAGGCCATCGAAAACGCCCGCCGCGCCGCGTGGGATCTGGACGGGGAGATCCTCGACACTGCGGCATGGGCTGAGATCTTCGCGGCTGCCATGCCGGAGATCATCGAAGCCCTCGCGGATGAAGCTGGGGCTGAGCCGATGCGCATGGAGGGCGAGTGGCAGGGGATGCCGCCGCTAGGCAACGTCAAGCGCATGGCACAGGCGTTGAAACTTGCCTCCGAATATCAGGAGGCAACCGTCGGATATATGCGTGGGATCGCCGAAGAGATGCGGAGGCCCGAATGACCCGCATCCTCCTCCTCGACATCACCAAGCCGGACGACCTCGAATGGCTCAACAGCAATGACCGCCGCTTCCGATTCAACAAGACGCGGCTGACGAAGGCGTGGCGCTATGAGGGCTTCTTGGCTGCGATCTCCACACCGGGAGGCACGATGCCGTTCGCAGGCCGCGTCCACGTCGTCGCAAGCTTCTGGAAGCCCACGCGGACGCACTACGACCCCAACAACCTCTGGCCCACGGTCAAGGCCATCTGCGACGGCCTCACCGACGCAGGGCTGTGGGCCGACGACGACCACGAGCACGTGATTGGACCTGACATGCGGCACGGAGGCTACGGAGCGGCGCGCGTCGTGCTGCGGATCGAGGAGGAGCGGTGAACTTCCATACCACCAGGAGCGACTACGAGCGCTGCCGAGAGAACGGCTGGGGTCCGGGAACTCGGCTCGTCGGCGATGAAGGCTATGGGCCGACCGTGATCGAGCTTCGGTACGTCAGCCCTGAATGCATCGTCGCCAAGCACCTCAGTCACAAGGGGAAGCCGGATGTGCAGCGGGAAAGCCTGTGGACGTTGCGCTGCCGCGACTGGCAGGAGGTCAAGGAGTGAGCTACCTCGACGAGAACGGTATCGAGCATGTCTCCCCATCCGACCCTCTCTCGGGGTGGGGTAATGCGCACGTCGCCTGCTGTCCCATGTGCGCCTCGCGATACGGAGCCACGGTTTACGGCGCGACCTACCCGCTGGCTTCATCTGGCGCGGAGGCTGAAGCGCTACTCGACGCGGGCGCCGAAATCGTCATCGTAGTTCGATCCCGATGGAGGCTCGATGTCGCTCCGCGATAACTGCCACCGACTCTGCCGCGAACACCTCACCATGGGCCCGAAAGGGCCCATTTCCGTTCCTGCGCTGCTGGACCAGCTGGAGGCCGCGGTGACAGCCAACGAGCATGGCAGCGGCGGCACATCTGGAGGCGTGGCCCTTCCGATCGGGGAGGGTGCGCTGGCCCTCCTCCAGGACATCGAGCACGGCGCGCGCGAGCACCAGCACGAGCTCATACCGAGCTTTGCCGGCACCCTCAAGGCAGTCATCGAGTCGTGGGCCGTCGAGGACATCAACGCCGAATGGATGGCGTTCCTCGAGCACGTGACGCTCGACTGGATCGACGCCATCAACGCCATCGTCGCGCCGACCAAGCCGCCCCGGAAGCTCACCCTGCCATGCCCGGCATGCTCAGTGCTCTACCACGAGGGCAAGCCCGCGCTGCGGGTCCACTGCTGGGATGAGGATGGCGGGATGCTCAAGATCTGGCAATGGACGGCCGAATGCGTCGGGTGCGGCGCAGGCTGGCCGCCCGAGCAGATGGGCTGGCTTGTGAAGGCGGTGCATGCGGGGTGAAGGAGATCCAAGACCTGATCGCTGAGCTTGTCCGCAAGATGATGACCGCCGAGCATGAAGCCATCGAGACAGCGGTCGAGAAGGCGCTGCAAGGCGGAAAGCATGGCGTACTGATCGTCCGCGACGGAGTCGACACCTATGTAGGCGTCGACTCGCATGTTCCCTATGGCAGGATCGTCGAAGTTCCGAGGGGCGGACTGCACGCATGGGCAGAACGCGGCTATCCATTCTAAGCCAAGCCCCCGACTCCACTCGCGGAGTCGGGGGCTATCGGCATTTAAGGGCTAGACATGCCGATGTAAAATACACGGTTGTCATTCGATGATGTTATGCTAGTCGTGCCTTGGGCGAAGTGTCTGAACTATCGGAACGCTTCGCCCTTTCTCTTTGTCTGGAGGCGGCCATGATCGCGACGCTCTGGCTCAGGGCATGGGCAGCGTTCCACCGCGCACGGCTCTGGTTCCCGGTCGGGTGGGATCGGTACAGGTGTGACGATAATGTCGTCCTCTACGACGATGCCCACCAAGCGCATGACTTCCCATGCGCTCGCCCAAGGGGGCATGGCGGCTGGCATGAGTCGCTGTTCCTGTATGGCGACACTCGCGAATCGCATTGAGCCGCACGTACCGAACCGCAGACCACCGCTGGCGCGAGATCGCCCGGAGGGTTTACGACGAAGAGGAACTGTGCTGGCTGTGCGGCCGCTTCGTCAATCAAGAGCTTCCGCGCACGCACCCGCTTAGCCGCAGCGCTGACCATCTGATCCAGCTGCAGCACGGCGGCAACGAGCACGACCGGAACAATTGCCGTCTAGCTCACTATGGCTGTAACTCCACTCGCTCCAATCGGCTGCGCGGGATCGCCCGTGCAGAGTGCGCGTGCAGGTACGGCAGGCCATGCGGCCAGGTCAGCGTCGGCAATCCGCGCGGCTTGGTCGCAATAGATCCGAGCACAGTGTGAGGTGAGCGCAAATGGCTTGGCCGAAGAGCACGCACAAAGGTTGGCCGAAGAGCACGCATCACGGCTGGCCCAAGCACCCGAAGCATCCCAAGCACCCAGCCCACCCGAAGCACCCCAAGGCACCACGGCACTAAGCCGCACGTCGGCAGCGCGCACGGTCGCGACCCGGTCAAGGGGGTCTGCATCGCAGGGCCCTCCTTGGTTGGGCCCTCCCTAGGGGTGGTTTGCCTACCACCCACACACAACACATGCCACGTGCAGTGTGCATCTGTGCATTGTCGAGTGCGCGCGACGAGCCGCAACCCGAGCCGCAGGCAAGCGAAAGCGCAATGCCGTGGCAGTGCCAGCCTGCCGGGCGCGGGTGGCAGTGCCGAACTCGCGTGCATGGGAGTGCCGGGCATACCCGCCGGGGGTATTTTTTGAGAGGCGCAGTGCCGTAGACCCGCCGGTCGCGTTCATTTTTCCCCCCGCAATTTTCGCCGGGCCAGCATGGACACGGAGGGTATACCCCCATGGCTGACTCCGATGCCCTGGTCAAGCGCCGCTACAGGCACCACAAGGCCGGAGACCATGGCCTGTGCGTGCCCGGTCGCTGCAAGGCCCTCGATACCCAAGTCATGGACATTCAGCCCGCCACGGGCTCGGGCGCGCGCCTGTGGGCCGCTCTCACCGCTGAGGGTGACCTCCCCCCGCTGATGCATGGCCTCGCCGTCGAGGCGTGCCGCATCCTCGATCGCCTCGACACTCTGGACCGACAGCTCGCCGGACACGACTGGCTGCGCTTCCGCCACGACGAGACCGGAACCGAGGTGACCGTCTACGTCGACCGCGTCCTTGCCGAGGCGCGTGAGCAGGCCACCGCATTGAAGGGCATCGTCGCCGAACTCGACAAGGGCCTACCGAAGGCCGAGCCCGCGAAGAAGGGCGGTGGAGTCCTTGCAGACCTCGCCGCACGACGAGCTGCTCGGAGCGGAGCGGCCACGCATTGAGCTCCGGCCGACGGACATCGTCGACTCAGACGGAGACATTGCCGCAGACCTCATGGAGGCCGCCGGCAAGTCGCTCGAGCAATGGCAGCGCGACGGAATCGACCTCATGCTGTCGATCCGGCCGGATGGCAAATGGGCGTGCTACCAGTACGCCGAGTGGGTCGCCCGCCAGCAGGGCAAGGGCGTTCTCGGCGAGGCCCGCGTTGTCTACGGCCTCCTCCTCGGAGGCGAGGCCGGCGAGGGCGAGGACATAACCTGGTCCGCGCACAAGTACGACACCTCGCTTCAAGCCTTCCGCCGGATTCGGAGCGTCTTCCGCGGCCTCGGCGAGTCCCACCGCAAGGCTTCCGAGGAGACCATCGACATCGACGGCATCACCGTCAAGGTCTGGAACTCCAATTCGGAGCGCGGCTTCGAGCGCCTCGACTCCGGCAAGCGCATCCTGTTCTTCGCCCGGTCCAAGGGCGGCCTCCGCGGTTTCAGCCCCGACGTCAACGTGATCGACGAGGCGTTCGCCTACACCTCGGAGCAACAGGACGCCATCGCGCCGACTCTGATCGCCAAGCGGAACGCGCAGACCATCTTCCTCTCGTCGCCACCGCTGAGCGGGGACGAGGGCGAGGTCATGTACTCGCTGCGGAAGCGCGCCGAGATCGGCGCCCCGCGCCTCGGCTATCGGGACTGGGGACTCGACGGCTACCTCGACGACATCGACAGGGTCGACATCGAGGACCACCGGCTCTGGGCTCAGGCGTGCCCCGGCCTCAATCGGGGCCGCGTGTCGCTCGAGACCATCCAGGCACTCTGCCCCCCGAATGGCGAGCTCACCCGCAAGGGCTTCGGGCGCGAGGTGCTCGGCCTCTGGCCCAAGCAGATCATCGGCGGGGGTGCGATCGACATGGGCGCATGGAACGGCCTGATGCTCGACCGCGAGTCCCGGCGCGAGGGTGACGTGGCTATCGCCGTGGACATCGCCCCCGAGCGCGACTACGCAGCCATCGGACTCTACGGCCTCCGCAAGGACGGCCAGCTCGGGCACGTCCAGATCATCGACTACCGGCCCGGCACGGACTGGATCATCCCCCGCGTGGTCGAGTGGCGCGAGTCCCTGGACCCGATCGCGGTCGCGATGGGCAAGGCGACCTTCGACTCCCTCGGCTCCGACCTCCAGAAGCGCGGGATCAAGCCGTCGGACGACAAGGATGCCCCGAGGCGCGGTGACCTCGCCGTCGCCTCGTGGTCGGAGATGTCAGCCGCGACGGGCCAGCTCCTCGACGCGGCCCGGCAGGCGACCTTCCGCCACACGGGCCAGCCTGAGCTCGACGCCTCGGTGGCCGGCGCGAAGACGAAGCTCAACGCCGATTCGCTGGTCTGGGCCCGCAAGGACGCCGCGGCCGACACGTCGCCGCTCGTCGCCATCACGCTCGCCCGCTGGGCCTACGAGTCCCGCGCGCACCTCGTCCGGAAGCGGAACTACAACCTGCTCGACTCTGTCTTCTAGGAAGGGGGGCTCGCCTTTGGCCCTGTTCAGCAACCCCTTCCGGAAGAGGACCAAGGCGGCCAAGCAGGAGGAGCGCGCACTCGACGTCTCCTCGGTCAGCTACCCGCTGCGGTACGGGCCCTCGGTCGTCAACGAGGCCGTCGAGTTCGAGGCGGTGCGTCTGGCGCCCGTCTTCGCGGCCGGAAGGCTGCTTGCGTCATCCTGCGCCGGACTTCCGCTCGAAGAGTTCGTGAATCGCGGCAATTCGCGCGTTCGCACCCAGCTTTCGCGGCTTTTCGCCAATCCTTCGGCCACCGGGACGGCCTATGACTGGATCTACAGGGCCGTCATCAGCCTCGCCTTCACCGGAAACGCGATCGGCGTCGTCACCGAGCGCGACTACCTCGAGTACCCGACGAAGGTCGAGTGGCTCAAGCCGGAGCTAGTCTATGTGCAGGACTCTCTGCCGACCCTCGGCGAGCGCGGTTCGTTCACCGACCCGATCTTCACCTACATGGGCCACGAGCTCCCCCGCGAGGATGTCGTCCACATCCCGTGGTTCACGATGCCGGGCCGCGTCTGGGGCCTCTCCCCGCTCGGCGCCTACGCATCGAGCGTCGGCATCGGCCTTGACGCGATGCAGTACAAGTCCGACTGGTTCAAGGGCGGCGGCATCCCTCCGGGGCAGTTCCAGAACAAGGAGCAGACGGTCAACCAGGCCGACGCGCAGGCGATCAAGTCGCGCATCGTGCAGGCGATCCGCTCCCACGAGCCGCTGGTCTACGGCAATGACTGGTCCTACGAGCCGTTCACCATCCCGCACTCCGACGCCCAGTTCGTCGAGACCATGCGGCTGACGGCGACGCAGATCGCGGTGGTCTACGGCATCCCGCCCGAGATGATCGGCGGCGAGACCGGCAAGAGCATGACCTACCACAACGTCGAGCAGCACGGGATCAACTTCGTTTCGTTCTCGCTGCGCGGCTGGCTGGACAAGCTCGAGGCCGCATTCTCGCAGCTGACGCCGAACGGCCATACGGTCCAGTTCAACCCTGACGGGCTTATCAAGATGGACTCGCTGGCGAGGTTCCAGATCTACCAGATCCAACGGAACATCGGCTACGCCAACGTCAACGAGATCCGCGCCAAGGAAGACGAGCCCCTCATCACCGAGGACATGGGCAACGACTACACGCCGCTCGCCGTCATGGTGCAGGAGGGCCGCGCCGGCACCCTCGACGAAGACCCGATCGGCACCCTCAAGCCGGACAAGCCCGGCACACCCACTCAGGAACCCCCGACGAACACCCCCAGCGAGGAGGGCAACTGATGGCGCGCAAGGGAAGCCTTATCGACGTGCGCTCGCGGCGCGCGCTGCCCGCTGGCGAGTTCGAGTTTCGCGCCTCGACGTCCGACCCCAATACCGTCCACTTCGAGGGCTACGCCTCGGTCTTCGGCAACGGCTACGACGTCTACGGTGGGCCCACCCGCGGAGGCTGGACAGAGACCGTCGACCCGCACGCCTTCGACGTGACGCTCAAGTCGAATCCCGACGTCGTGTTCCTCGTGAACCACGACGGCCTGCCGCTCGCCCGGACGCGCTCCGGCACGCTGCACCTGAGCGCAGACAAGCACGGGCTGTTCGTCGACACGGACCTCGACACCACCGACCCGCACGTGCAGAGCCTCGCGGTCAAGATGCGCCGCGGCGACCTCGACCAGATGAGCTTCGGCTTCGTCACCAAGTCCGACTACTGGTCCGACGACGAGACGAAGCGAACCCTCCTCGAGGTCTCCCTGCACCAGGGGGACGTGAGCGTGGTGACCTTCCCCGCCAACCCCGCCACCGACGCCGAGCTCAACATGCTCCGGGCGCTCGAGTACGTCTCGGGGCTTGACGAGGAGAGCGTGCTCGCCGAGATGCGCGACCTCGACCTGAGCGACGAGCAGCGCCGGGCGCTCAAGTCCCGTCTGGTGCAGGTCGCGCAGCGCGTCGACCCGCCGAAGAAGAAGACCCTCTCCCTTGCCGAGGCGCTCCGCATCACGGGCGCCTAGGACTTCCCGACCGAACGACCCAACCCCGCACCCCTGTCTCTGGGGCCGGGGTCGCTGCCGCGCCCTGTCTCTGGGCGAACAGGCGCGCGACCGCAGGGCGGTACGTCAACCGATCGCTTCTCCCGCCCACTCTGGGCAGACAGGAGTGAGTTCGTCATGTCTGATGAGCTCCTTACCCGCCTCCTCGCCAAGCGCGAGGCCGAGGCGAAGGCGCGCGAGGGCCTCGTGGCCAAGCGCAAGGCAATCACCGATCTCGCCGAGCAGGAGGTCCGCGAGGATCTCTCCGAGGAGGAAGATACCGAGTTTCGGGCCCTCACCTCCCAGATCGCCGAGAAGGACGAGGTTCTCAAGAGCCTCGACGAGCGGATCAACCCCATCGTCGAGGAGCGGCAGCGCGAGACCACGCTGACGGCCGGCGCGATCGCGGTTCGCAAGGCCCGCCAGAGCGTCGAGGTCACCCGCGAGGGCGTCACCTACGAGAAGGGCAACGGCCGGTCCTACTTCAAGGATCTCGCCCTCGTCTCCTCGTTCCGCGACGACGGCACCGCCCGCGCCCGCCTCGAGCGCCACAGCCGCGAGGTAGACGTCGAAACCCGTGCCGATCTGAGCCGCACCGACGGTCAGGGCGGTTACTTCACTCCCCCGCTCTGGATGATGAACGAGTGGATCGCGCTCGCCCGTCCGGGCCGCGCGACGGCGAACGCCGTCTCGAACCAGGCGCTCCCCGCGGGCACCGACTCGATCAACATCCCGAAGATCGCCACCGGAACGGCTACGGCGGTCCAGACGGCGGACAACGCGGCTGTCAACGAGACGGACCTCACCGACACGTCGGTGCAGGCGGGCGTCAAGACCATCGCGGGCCAGCAGTCGATCGCACTCCAGCTCATCGAGCAGAGCCCGGTCAACTTCGACCAGGTGGTCTTCCAGGATCTCGTCGCCGACTACAACCAGCGCCTTGACCTGCAGGTCATCAGCGGCTCGGGCTCGTCCGGTCAGGTGCTCGGCATCCTGAACACCTCGGGCATCCAGACGGTGACCTACTCGGACACCACGCAGAACGCGGGCACGATGTACGCGGCGATCGCCAACGCGATCCAGCTCGTCCACACCGGCCGCTACCAGCCCCCGACGGCGATCATCATGCACCCCCGCCGCTGGGGTGGCCTCCTCGCCGCCCGCGACGGTCAGGGTCGCCCACTGTTCCTCCCGAACGTGCAGGGCCCGATGAACGCAGGCGGCATCCTCTCCGAGGTCGCCGCTCAGGGCGTGGTCGGCAACGTGCAGGGCCTCCCGGTCATCACGGACCCGAACATCCCGACGAACCTCGGCGCGGGCACGAACCAGGACACGATCCTCGTCCTGCGCGCCTCCGACTCAATCCTCTTCGAGGGCGGTGTCCGCACGCGGGCGCTCATGGAGGTCAAGGGGCAGAACCTCGAGGTTGTCCTGCAGGTCTACAACTACGTGGCATTCACCGCCGGGCGCTACCCCGCGGGCATCACGCAGATCAGCGGCACCGGGCTTACGGCCCCTAGCTTCACCTGATAGGAGTCTGATGCACGCCGAGGCCCTGAACTGGCTCACGCAGCACGCGCAGGGCCTCGGCCGCATCGTCCTCCTCGTCGATGTGGGCGGCCGGAACATCAACGGCTCCGTCCGCCCTCTCTTCGACGCCGAGCGGATCATCGGCGTCGACCTCTATCCGGGCCCGCAAGTCGATGTCGTCTGCGACGTCCGGGGATGGGAGCCCGACGCCCTCGCCGACGTCGTGGTGTGCGCCGAGGTACTCGAGCACGCACCCGACGCGGCTGGGGTGGTGCGGGCATGCCGTCGGCTGCTCAAGCCGGGCGGCCGTCTCCTCCTCACCGCCGCAGCCCCGCCGCGCGCCCCCCATTCGGGCCATGACGGGCTGGATGTGCGGGAGGGCGAGTACTACGGCAACGTCGAGCCTCTCGCGCTCGCCAAGTGGCTCTCCTGCTTCTCCCGCCACGAGATCACCTACGACCGCCACCACGGCGACGTGTATGCGGAGGCCATCGCTTGAAGATCATCCGCTCCTTCCCGAAGACCGTCCCGGCGGGCCGCGCATACGTGCAGGACGACCTGCCGCGCTTCGAGATGGAGACCTACGACTACCGCGGCCTCGTGGACGCCTTCCCCGACGACCTCCTCCTCCTCGAGTGGGACATCGCAGTCGACAAGGACGCCGTCGAGAGGTTCCTCGCGCACTGCGAGTCCGAGCCCGACCGCGTCCGGGTAGCTCCCTACCGGCTGTGGGCGCCGACCGGGTCGAACGACCCGATTCTGAATGCCCCGTGGGCGCACCGCGCGTACCACTACCCGGAGATCAAGGCCACGTGCCGATTCGTGGACGAGGGTGAGCCGACGTGCCACCTCTTCGGCCTCGGTATGGTCTACCTGCCCCGCGACATCCTCCGGCACTACTCCGACGTCGCGCCGGGCCACTTCTCTGACGGCTCCTTCTCCGCATGGCACTCCAACGTGGTCGAGTTCGAGACTCCGATCGCTTGGGACGTGCGCCCTGTACACCTCCACTACCCGATCGAACGGATGGGCTGATGAGCGACGAACCCACACCCTACGTCCGCGCCCTCGCGGAGGAGTACCGGCGGTGCGTGCAGGCCGGAGCGGGCCACATCGTCATCAGCGTGGCCGAGGAGCTGACCCGCCACGGCTGGAACTTTGACGACGCGAAGGGCGGCCTCGTCCGCATCCAGGAGCGCGCCGTCGCGAAGTCCCCCCTCGAGACTCCCGAGCAGCCCGCGCCGAGGCGCAGGGCAGCCGCACCCAAGGAGTAGCCGATGGCCACGGATCTCGGCGACGTCATCCGGCTCACCTACAACGACCTGATGCCGGACGGCGTGACGCTCGCGAACGCGACGACGGTCACGCTGACCATCACGCTCCCGGACGGGTCCACGGTCTCCCCGACCGTGACGAACCCGCCGACGACAACCGGCGTCTACATCTACGACTACCTGACCACCCAGTCGGGGCGCCACACGGCCCGCTGGGTCGCGACGGGCACGAATCCCGGCGCGCAGTCGCAGAGCTTCAACGTCCTCGCGCTCGATCCGGGCTACATCGTCCCGCTCGACGACATCAAGGACCAGCTGGACCTCTCCAACACACTGCCCGCGGAGGACGAGGAGCTGCGGAAGTACCTCGGCGCGGCGTCGGCCATCGTGGAGTCGCTGACGGGACGCACGATCGTCCAGCGCAGCTTCACCGAGGAGCTGACCGTATCCCCTGTGGATCAGGCCGTGATCCTCTCGCACATCCCCGTGGCATCGGTCTCCTCTGTCGCGAAGGTCGACGATCCAGCCGGGGCCACATGGACCGGCTCTCAGGTCCACGTGGAGCCGAGCGGGCGCATGTTCGCCACGAACGGCAACCCCTCGCTGAGCGGCAATGTCACCGTCACCTACACGGCGGGCCAGACCGTCATCCCCGATACCTGCATCCTCGCCACCGCGTTCATCGTCCAGCACCTCTGGCGCACGCACCGCGGCGCGGCGGGCGGCTTCATGCCGGGCATGGGCGGGACGTCGGGGGATGACACGGTGACCGTCGCGGGCTTCTCCTACGCCGTGCCGCGCAAGGTGATCGAGATCCTCGGCGCACCGCTTCCGGGGGTCGCCTGATGGTCTCCTCACGCATCCCCGCCGTCATCGATGCGCTGGTCACGACATGGAAGCGCGCTGGCCTGACCGTCTGGGATGGCCCAGTGCCGACCGACGACTACCGCGCCGCCATCTTCGTCGGCTACGACGGCAGCGGCGAGACCAGCAACTTCCTGGCTGCCACCTCGAAGTCCGAGTGGGGACCGATGGGGCAGCGAGCGCGCGACGAGGAGTTCTCGCTCGCCTGCGCCGCCGTCGCGATCGGCGACGGCATAACCTCCAAGTCCGCCCGAGACGCCGCGTTCGACCTGATCGACCAGGCTGACGCGGCGATCCGCGCACGCCCCGCAGACCCGTCCCTCGGGCTGCTCTCCGGGGTCGCCCCCTACCTCGTGGCCGTGATCCGCGTCGAGGACTTCTATCAGGAGCCCACCGAGAACGCGGGGCCACAGGCCCGAGTCACCTTCGCAGTCGACGTCAAGACCCGCATCTAAGGAGTGCCAGTGTCCGTCAAGGTCAAGAACATCTCACCCTTCGGGCATCTGGACATCCCGCTCGTCGGCCGCGTGGTCGAGGCCGGCGAGGTCTTCGATGCCACCGAGGATCAGGCTTCGCAGCTCCTCGCGCAGCCCTTCCACTATGCCCCCGGCGACAAGTCCGCCGAGGCGTTCCTCAAGGCCCTCCTGGGGGCAACCGACGCGCCGGCTGAGGCGCCTGCCACCGGAGAGGGTGAGCCTGCATGACCACACAGCTCGACGCCAGCGTGGGACTCGTGAAGGAGTCCACCTACGGCACCACGACGACGGTCACCCACTGGCCTGAGTTCATCAACGAGACGCTCGAGTACAAGTTCGACATCAAGCAGACTGCGGGATTCCGCGCTGGCTCGATGGTCGACCGCGTCGAGCGTCGCGTCATCGGCAAGCAGTGGGCCGAGGGCGACATAGAGCTCGAGCTCGCAGCGAAGGGCTGCGGGATCTTCCTCGAGGCACTGCTTGGCGCGTCTGCATCCTCGTCTCTGACTGCCCCAGCCTTCCAGCAGAACTTCACGATCGCGACGACCGACCCGGTCAACAGCTACACGATCCAGAAGGGCATCCCGCTCCTCGGCGGCGGCGCGGTCCAGCCTCACACGTTCTCCGGCGCGGTCTGCACCAAGGGTGAGATCACCTCGGCACTCGGCGACATCGTCAAGGTCAAGACCTCGTGGAACGCGCAGAAGCTCGACACCACGACGGCCTACACCACGCCGTCCTACATCGCCTCCAATGAGCTGTTCTACTTCTCCGAGGGCGCGATGGTCATCGGCGGCTCGATCACCGCGCCGACTGCAACCACGCTGGCCACGGGCGGCACGACGGTCGGCGACGTTCTGGACTTCTCCCTTGCGATCGACCACAAGCTCGACGTGAACGGCTTCACCTACGGCGGCGGCGGCAAGCAGTCCCGGCGCCCGGCGCAGACGCGCAAGGCCATCACGGGCAAGCTGACGGCCGAGTTCGACTCGACGACGCTGCGCGACGCCTACCTCAACCAGACGTCGCTCGCGGTCCTGCTGACCTTCACTTCGGCCACGCAGCTCGCGACCAGCATCTTCAACACCTTCCAGATCTACATCCCCGTGATCCGCACGGGCGGCGACCTGCCGAACGCCACTCAGGGCGTCGTGAAGCAGTCGATCTCCTTCGACGTGCTCGATGGCGGCTCCGGCGTCTCGCCCGTGACCGCGATCCTCCGCACGCTCGACACGGCGGTCTGACGGTGGCTGGCGCGCCCGAGATCAAGGTCGAGCTGTCGCCGGAGTCCATCAACAAGATCCGGCGCATGGCCAAGGAGGCAGGCCCGACGATCCAGCGGCGCGTCAACAAGGGCTTGCGCGTCGCTGGTGCGGCTGGCTCCGAGGCGGCCAAGAGGACCGTGCTCGGCCCACCTCCGCCGAAGGCCGACCAGCGCACCAAGACCCAGAGGGCCCTCTTCCGGGAGAAGCGCCTCGGCCGCAACCACGGCAGCACCGGCCTGCGCGCCGGGATCGCGAAGGGCACGCGCGTCTCGCTCGGGACGAAGCTGGGCATCCGCATCGTCTCCAGCTCCAACGCCCTCCCCGCGAATCAGAAGGGCATGAACCGGGTCTACCGGCTCAAGTCGTTCCGCCACCCCGTCTTCGGCAACAAGCGGGCGTGGGCGAACCAGAACGGCGTCGACTGGTTCTACACCCCCATCCGCAAGGCCACGACGGGCATGGAAGCTGCGCTCCTCGTCGCCATGGAACAGGCAGTATCCGACATCGCGAAGGGCGTCTGAGTGAAGAAGTTCGTAATCCAGGGACGCGAATACGACCCGCGCACAGCACTCCGTGCGTCATTGAACGTCTGGCGCCGAGTGCTCCTAGAGCAGGGCGTCGGGATGAAGACGGTCCTCGGCGACGTCCAGAGCGTCAAGTCGCCCGACGACATCTACGAAGACCCCAAGATCCAGAAGTCGTGGATGGCATTCGTCTGGGTACTTCGACTCGCGGCGGGCGAGGATCTCAGCTTCGAGGAGGCGAATGAGGTTCCCCTCGACGAGTTCGCCGTCATCGTCGAGGACGAGGAGCCCGAGATCCCAAAAGCCCCAGCGGCTTCCGATCAGGACGCAAGCCCCGAACCGTAGACCACCTCGAGGACGTCGAGGAGTCGGTCTACGCGAACATCATCGTCGTCTCCCACCACTGGCCCGGCATCACGCCCATGAACGTCTGGGACATGCCCTACGACATGTGGCTCGGCTACGTCGATGCGGTGAAGCAGCTCAAGGACAACAAGGTCGGATGGTGGGGGGTGGGCCTCGGTGGCCAGTAGCACGCAGCTGATCTTCGACATCTTCGCCAAGGACCACAACACCTCTTCCGTCTTCGAGGGCATCGGCGGCAGCGTCACCAAGCTCGCCGGAATGCTCGGCCTCGCATTCGGCGGCGCGGAGGTAGTCAAGGGCGTCGAGGACATGGTCAAGGCGGCCGGCGACTTCGAGGCCGCGAACACCCGCCTCGCGACGTCCGCGGGGGAGTCCATGGCGAACCTCAAGATGGTCGGGGACGGCATCCTGCAGGTCGCGCAGGACACCGGCACGACGGTTGAGAACCTGCAGCAGGGCGCCTACTACATCGAGTCGGCGGGCTTCCATGGCGCCGACATGCTCAACGTCCTCAAGGCTGCCGCGCAGGGTGCCAAGGCCGAGGGCTCCGACGTCGCGACCGTCGGCGACGCTGTGACCTCGGCGCTGCGGGACTACCATCTCTCGGCCTCCGACGCTGCCGACGTGACCTCCAAGCTCATTACGGCAACCTCGCAGGGCAAGACGACCTTCGAGCTGTTCTCCGGCTCCCTGCACTCGGT
>JBQCDC010000252.1:0-6429 GCA_051961575.1 Marmoricola sp. | reverse complement strand
CTCGGTGCCCATGTCGGCGAACCAGGTGCCCCCGTTGCGAATGATGCTGGGCACGGACGCGATCGACTCGACGTTGTTGATCACGGTCGGGCAGGCGTAGAGGCCCTCGACCGCGGGGAACGGCGGACGCAGTCGCGGCTGGCCGCGGCGGCCCTCGAGCGAGTCGAGGAGCGCGGTCTCCTCGCCGCAGATGTACGCGCCGGCGCCGGCGTGGACGATCACATCGATGTCGTGTCCGGAGCCGTGGACGTTCTTGCCCAGGTGGCCGGCAGCGTAGGCCTCAGCCACGGCGGCCTGCACCCGACGGATCACGTGGACGACCTCACCGCGCACGTAGATGAAGGCCTGGTTGGCGCCGATCGCGTAAGCCGTGATCGCGACGCCCTCGACCAGCGTGTGCGGGCTGGCCATCATCAGCGGGATGTCCTTGCAGGTGCCCGGCTCGGACTCATCCGCGTTGACCACGAGGTAGTGCGGGTTGGGGTTCACGTCCTTCGACGGGATGAAGGACCACTTCATGCCCGTCGGGAATCCGGCGCCGCCACGACCGCGGAGTTCGGCCGCCTTCACCATCGCGGTGACCTCGACCGGCGACAGCTGAAGGGCCTTGCGCCAGCCCTCGTAGCCGCCGGCGACCTCGTAGGTCGAGAGCTTCCAGGACTCGAGGTCCGCCCAGTTGGCCGTGAGGATGGGGGTGAGTTGCGTGCTCACTTCGCCTCCTGGTTTCGTGACGCGGTCTGCGACCGCTCCTCAACCTCCGGATGGTTTCGTGACGCGGTCTGCGACCGCGCCTCAACCTCCGGTGCCGTCCAGCCGCGTTCGCGTGCGATCTCCAGGCCCACCAGGGATGCCGGGCCGGCAGACGGCCCTTCGTCGGCGCGCCCGTCGTTGTAGCCCGCGAGCACGCGCTCGTTCTCGCGCCAGGTGGCCAGCACGGGTCCGCGCGTGGACGTCACCTGCTTGCCTGCGCGGAGGTCATCAACCAACTGCGACGCCGACTCCGGCGTCTGGTTGTCCATGAACTCCCAGTTGACCATGATCACCGGCGCGTAGTCGCAAGCAGCGTTGCACTCGATGTGCTCGAGCGTGATCTTGCCGTCCGCGGTGGTCTCGTCGTTGCCGATGCCGAGTTTGTCCTTCAGGCATTGGAAGATCTCGTCGCCTCCCATCACCGCGCAGAGGGTGTTCGTGCAGACGCCGACGTGGAAGTCGCCGACCGGCCGGCGCTTGTACATCGTGTAGAAGGTCGCAACGCCGCTGACCTCGGCCGCGGAGAGCTCGAGGATCTCCGCACAGGCTTCGATGCCGGCAGAGGTCACAAAGCCCTCTTCGCTCTGCACCAGATGCAGCATCGGCAGCAGGCCCGAGCGAGCCTGCGGATAGCGGGCAGCGATCTCACGCAGCGCTGCTTCATAGAGAACCATCAGCGGTCCACTCCCCCCATCACCGGGTCGATCGACGCGATGGCGACGATGACGTCGGCGACCATGCCGCCCTCGCTCATCACCGAGGTCGCCTGCAGGTTCGTGAAGGACGGATCGCGGAAGTGCACGCGGTACGGGCGGGTCCCGCCGTCGGAGACGACGTGGGCGCCGAGCTCGCCGCGCGGCGACTCGACCGGGACGTAGGCCTGTCCGGCGGGCACAGCGAAGCCCTCGGTCACCAACTTGAAGTGATGGATCAGCGCCTCCATCGACTCGCCCATGATGTGGCGGATGTGCTCGGCGCTGTTGCCCATGCCGTCGCTGCCGACCGACAGCTGGCTGGGCCACGCGATCTTCTTGTCGGCGATCATCACCGGCGCATTGTCGAGCCCGGCGAGCCGCTCGATGCACTGCTCGACGATCTTCAGCGACTCGCTCATCTCGGCCAGGCGAACCCGGAAGCGCCCGTACGCATCGGCCGTGTCCCAGGTCATGACGTCGAAGTCGTAGTCCTCGTAACCGCAGTACGGCTGCATCTTGCGGAGGTCCCAGCCGTAGCCGGTCGATCGCAGCACCGGGCCGGTGATGCCCAGCGCGAGGCAACCGGCTAGGTCGAGGTGACCGACTTTCTCCAAGCGGGCCTTGAAGATCGGGTTCGCGTTGCAGAGATCCGCGTACTCGGGCAGGCGCTCGCGCAGCAGCGCCACGAGGTCGCGGAGCTTCTGCAGCGATCCCTCGGGCAGGCCCTGGGCGACGCCGCCCGGCCGGAAGTACGCATGGTTCATGCGCAGTCCGGTGATGGCTTCGAAGACATCGAGGATGAGCTCGCGCTCACGGAAACCGATCGTCATCACCGTCAGAGCGCCGATCTCCATGCCACCGGTGGCGATGCAGACCAGGTGCGAGGAGATGCGGTTGAGCTCCATCATGAGGACGCGCAGGACCTGCGCCTTCTCGGGGATCTGGTCCTCGATGTCGAGCAGTCGCTCGACGCCCAATACATACGTGGCCTCGTTGAAGAACGGCGACAGGTAGTCCATCCGGGTGCAGAACGTGACGCCCTGCGTCCAGGTACGGAACTCCATGTTCTTCTCGATGCCCGTGTGCAGGTAGCCGATGCCGCAACGGGCCTCGGTGACCGTCTCGCCCTCGAGCTCGAGGATCAGCCGCAGCACGCCGTGGGTGGACGGGTGCTGTGGGCCCATGTTCACGACGACGCGGTTGTCGTGCTCGGACAGGTCGTCGGTGATGCTGTCCCAGTCCTGACCCGTGACCGTGAAGACGCGGCCCCGAGTCGTGTCAGTGCTGGATGCGTAGCCGTCGGTGGTTGCCATCAGCTGTAGGACCTCCGCTGGTCCGGCGGCGGCACGGTGCCGCCCTTGTACTCGACGGGGATGCCGCCGAGGGGGTAGTCCTTGCGCTGCGGGTGACCCGGCCAGTCGTCGGGCATCTGGATCCGCGTCAGGCCCGGGTGTTCGTCGAAGATCACGCCGAAGAAGTCATAGGTCTCGCGCTCGTGCCAGTCCGCGGTCGGGTAGGTCGCGCAGACGCTGGGGACGTGCGGGTCGTCGTCGGGGCAGGTGACCTCGAGCCGGATCCGTCGGTTGTGGGTCATCGAGAGCAGGTGGTAGATCACGTGCAGCTCGCGACCCTTGTCGCCCGGGTAGTGCACGCCGCTCACGCCGCTGCAGAGCTCGAAGCGCAGGTCGGCGTCATCGCGGAGGAGTCGCACGATGCTCGGAAGATTCTCGCGGGCGACGAAGAACGTGATCTCGCCGCGGTGGACGACGACCTTCTCCCACGGATTCGGGAGGCCGGCGTCTCGAGAGGCACGGACGAGCGCCGACGCGACGTCATCGCGCCACTCGCCGAACGGCGGCTCGCTGGGCGCGGGCATGATCACGGGCTGCTTCAGACCGCCGTAGCCGGAGGTGTCGCCGGCGTCGCCCACACCGAACATCCCCCGGCGCTCGCCGATGACCTCGAGCGGGATGAGGTCGGGCGCCAACTCCTTGGAGGTTTCGTCGCTCAACGCAGCAGACCTTTCATCTGGCTGGTGGGCAGAGCGTTCAGGGCCGCGGTCTCCCGGGCCTCGATCTCGTCGCGACGATTCGCGCCGAGCTTGGTGTGCTGGACCTTGTCGTGCAGCTTGAGGATCGCGTCGATGAGCATCTCCGGGCGCGGCGGGCAACCCGGCAGGTACATGTCGACGGGGACGACGTGGTCGACGCCCTGCACCACCGCGTAGTTGTTGAACATGCCACCGGAGCTGGCGCAGACGCCCATGGCGAGCACCCACTTGGGCTCGGCCATCTGGTCGTAGATCTGGCGGAGGACCGGCGCCATCTTCTGGCTCACGCGGCCGGCGACGATCATGAGGTCTGCCTGGCGGGGACTGGCACGGAAGACCTCCATGCCGAAGCGCGCGAGGTCGTAGCGCGGGCCGCCCGAGGTCATCATCTCGATGGCGCAGCAGGCCAGACCGAACGTGGCCGGCCAGAAGGACGCCTTGCGCATGTAGCCGGCGACGCCCTCGACGGTCGTGAGAAGAACTCCGGACGGCAGCTGTTCTTCTAGTCCCACTCCAAGCCTCCCTTGCGCCACACGTACACATAAGCAATGAAGACGGGGACGATGAAGAGCACCATCTCCACGAACCCGAACAGCGCCATCTGGTCGTACGCGACCGCAAGCGGGTACAGGAAGACGATCTCCACGTCGAAGACGATGAAGAGCATCGCGGTGATGTAGTAGCGGACCGGGAACCGGCCGCCGCCCACAGGCTGCGGGGTCGGATCGATGCCGCATTCGTAGGAATCGAGCTTGGCGCGGTTGTATCGGCGCGGGCCGGTGAATCGGCTCATCACCACCGAGAACACGGCGAATCCCGTTGCCAGGATCAGCAACGGCAGTACTGCTGTGTAGAGATTCATGCGCCCTCCTCACTCATCAGCGGGAGGAACTTTGTGTGCCCTTGTGAACTGGCTCACAAGTCCCTGCTCAGCAGCATAGGAGGCCTCGCATCGGCCTCGTCACCGGGGTCGGCCTCTTCCATGAGGGCTTGCGAAATGCGTTAGCGGTGACTAACGTATTGCTCATGACCGACGCGCTCAGTGCAGCTGCGGAGCCCACGCGGCGCCGCATCCTGCAACTGCTCGCATCGGGACCGAGCACCGTTTCGACCATCGCGACCCACTTCCCCGTCACCAGATCGGCCATCTCGCAACACCTGTTGTTGGTGGAAACCGTCGGCCTGGTGCAGGCACCGAAAGTTGGCCGCGAGCGGATCTACGCCGTCCGCCCTGAGGGTCTGCGGCAACTCCAAGAAGAGATCAACAGGTTCTGGACGAGCGAGCTGGACCAGCTCGTTGCAGACGCACATTAATTGAGGAAACAACCATGACGTTCTCCAAGACCGTGGCCCTTCCGGTCACACCCGTCGAGGCCTTCGCGCTGGTCACGCAGCCCGAGCGCCTGCGTCGCTGGAAGACCGTGACCGCTCAGATCGACCTCCGCGTCGGCGGCGAGTACCGCTACACGGTCACCCCCGGCCACTATGCCGGCGGGACCGTCCGCGAGATCGAGCCGGGCAAGCGCGTCGTCATCGGCTGGGGCTGGGAGGGCATGGACGACCTCCCCTACGACGCCTCCACGGTGACCATCACCATCGAGCCGACCGCGGACGGGTCGTCGGTGACGCTGGTCCACGAGGGCCTCAACCCTGAGCAGGAGGTCGGCCACGCGGAGGGCTGGAACCACTTCCTGGATCGCCTCGAGAAGGCCGCCACCACGGGCGACGCCGGCCAGGACGAGTGGGCCTGGGCCCCCGAGAACCTGGACCCGATCGTCGCCGCCGAGGCGACGCTGGCCGTCCTCCAGCCGATCCTGCGCAACCTCACCGCGTCGGACCGCCCGCTGCCCACTCCGTGCGAGGAGTTCACCGTGCACGACCTCGCCGAGCACCTGATGGGCTCGATCACGAGCCTGGGCGCCATGGTCGGCGTCGAGGTGGTCGCACCCGAGGGCTCGCTGGAGCACAAGGTCTCGACGATGGCCACCCAGGCCCTCGACGGCTGGCGCGGGTTCGACCTGAGCGGCATGGTGCTCGACCGCGAGGTTCCCGCTGCCTTCGCGGTGAACATCTTCGCGATCGAGTTCGTCTTGCACGCATGGGACTTCGCGCAGGCCACCGGTCAGCAGGTGCGCGTCTCCGATGAGGTCGTGAACTTCGTCGCCGACCGCGCCGCCGAGGTCATCCCCGTCGCCCGCCAGAACGGCTCGTTCAAGGACGAGCTCGCTTCCACCACCGAGGCCTCGCCGCTCGAGCGCCTCGCCGCATTCTCCGGCCGCCGCCCCCTGGCTGCCTGAGTTCTTCACCCCGCCTCAAGAAAGAAGCACTGACATGAGCAAGTACCTCCTCCTCTACCGCGCCGACCAGTCGGCCGCGGAGCAGATGGCACAGTCCACCCCCGAGCAGGCGCAGGCCGGCATGGAGGCCTGGATGAACTGGTTCGGCAAGGCCGGGGACGCGATCGTCGACGGTGGTTCGCCGGTCGGTGGCGGCGACGGAACCGTCGGCGGCTACTCGATCGTCGAGGCTGCGGACGACGCCGCGGTCCAGTCGCTGCTGGTGGGTCACCCGCACCTGGAGATCGGGACCATCGACGTCCACCCGTTCCTCGCGATGCCGGGGATGTGACACCCGGCTACGCGCTTACCGACCGCGGTGGAGGGCGACGATGCCGCCACTCAGGTTGCGCCACTCGACGTCTGCCCAGCCCGCCTCTTGCATGATCGCGGCGAGGCCCTTCTGGTCGGGCCAGGCTCGAATGGACTCGGCCAAGTAGACGTAAGCGTCGGGGCTGGAGGAGACGGCGCGCGCCACGGGAGGAAGGGCTCGCATCAGGTACTCGGTGTAGACGGTGCGGAACGGGGTCCACGTCGGGGCCGAGAACTCACAGACCACGATGCGGCCGCCGGGCTTGGTGACGCGGCGCATCTCGCG
>JBQCDC010000251.1:0-6884 GCA_051961575.1 Marmoricola sp. | reverse complement strand
AGCTCGGCGTAGATGTTCATCAGACTCTTCGGCAGCGGCCGCACGTCGGGCGCGACCGAGAAGCTCAGTCCCACCGGGTGCCCGGGGGTGGGATACGGGTCCTGCCCGACGATCAGCACTCGCACGTCGGCGAGTGGGCGTTGGAAGGCGCGCAGGACGCGGTCACCCGCGGGCAGGTAACCGCGACCGGCCGCCAGCTCCGAGCGCAGGAACTCCCCCATCGCCGCGATCTGCGGCTCGACCGGCGCCAACGCGGCAGCCCAGTCGGCCGCCATCAACTCACGCTCCACCAGAGCACTCAGAGTTCCCATCGCGCGAGAGACTACGCCGCCTCACAGGGTGGTCTCAGACGCACCATCCGTCACTTGAGGGGCATGGAGTCGTTCTTTATTCTGATTGTCGATTTGTCTGCGGTCGTGCGCCTGGGGAACGCCGTCCGCACAAGCGGGGAGAAGCTTTCACATGAACAGCAAGATGGGTCGTGCCTTTCGCGCGACCGCAGCGGTTGCCGTCGTAGGCAGCCTGATCGGATTGCAGGCGCTGACCAGCGCCGCCAACGCCGACACCACGATCACCTGGATGCCTTCGTCCGGGCCGTCCCTGTGGAGCGACACCAACTGCACGACCGACAACTCGGCACCGAGCAGCACCCCCTCGACGCCACCGACCGACGCGCAGAGCCGCGGCGGCACACAGACTTACGTCGCGGACGGCGGCCCGCACTCGACCGGAGCGAGCGATGTCGGCTGGAGCTACGCTCCAGCGGCGACCGCTCAGGGTGGGCCGGTCGTCACGATCCCGACGGTCGCGACCACAACGGGTCTGTCGGTCGACGTGCAGGGCGCGACCAACGGCCGCCTGCTCGTCGTCTACAACACCAAGAACAGCAATGACGGGACGGTCAACTACGTCGGCGTCTGGAACTTCACCACACCTTCGGGTTGGAACACGGTCACCTCGAATGCCTCGTCGGGAGCCCTCACCTGGTACATCTGGGTCGTCAACCCCATTACCCAAGCGGGTAGCTGGCGAGCGGCCAACAACCAGTTGGTGAACCTCCAGGTGCAGAACGTTCCCCAGTCCCTGTCGGCGTTCTTCAAGGGCAAGACCGGCACCGCGCAGGCCGCCTTCGAGCTCGGTTGCGGAGCCTCCTTCGCGATCGACCACCTCAAGGTGACCGACAGCGCCGCGGGCGTCACGGACTACAACCTCCAGACTCCGACCAGCAGCACGACGATCAGCCAAGGCACGTCGAAGATCACCTACGGCGGATCGACGACGATCAAAGCCACGACCACCGTCAGCAACGGTGGCACGACCAACCCCACCGACACCGTCACGCTGCAGAGCAGCACGGACGGCGGCAGCACCTGGAGCACCTCGGCCACCGGAGCACCCGGAAGCACCTTCACGGTGAAGCCGACGAAAAACACGAAGTACCGCGTTCAATACGCCTCCAGCACCGCGCTGAATCCCCAGCCGAGCACCTCCGGCCAGGTGTCGGTCGCGGTTGGTCCCGTGCTGAAGATCTCGGCCTCCACCACGAAGGTGAACATCGGTAAGTCCGTCACCTTCACGGCTCGCACGACGCCCGCGTTGGCCAACCGCACGGTGACGTTCCAGCAGGCCTCGGGATCGTCCTGGGTGTCGCTCGGGTCGGCTACGACGAACTCGTCGGGCGTCGCCACCTTGACCAAGTCGCGTAGCGCCACCGGCGCCTGGAAGGTGCGGAGCAACCTGGCGAACGTGCCCGGCTATGCCGCCGTTACCTCGTCGTCAGTCTCCGTCGGCGTCTACCAACCGGTCTCGGTCTCCGCGTACCGCACGTGGTCGACGGTCTACCTCGGCAACTCGCTGCGCATCTACGGAACGGTCTCGCCGCACTCGTCGGGCATCGCGCTGCAGTTGCAGCAGTACGTGGGCGGACGCTGGATCCTCGTCGCCAGCGGCCGTACCGGCAGCCGGGGCGCCTACTCCTTCACCAAGGTGGCTCGCAACCTCGGCACGGCGACCTTCCGCGTGAGGGTGCCGGCCTCGGGCTACCGGAAGGCGGCGACCTCGTCGACCGTCAAGGTCTCGATCGTGCGACGCCCCGTCTACAACCCGCCGCCTCCCCCGCCGCCTAGCGGTGGTGGCGGTGGCGGCGGGAGCGGCATCGGCTAGCCGCCTCCCACTCAGACGTTGGCCACGAACCAGGAGCGGCTCAGGCCCGCGTAGGTGACTGAGGCGGTCTCGCCACCGGCTGTCGACTCGAAGTGGAAGTGCTCGCCCTTCGGCAGCGTCGCATGGCCCGACTTGTCGACGGTGATCACCCGGGTGCCGAGCACCTGACCGTTGAGCCTCAGGGTCAAGGTGTGCTTGGTCCCCGGACGCAATCCGCTGGCGAGGAAGGTGTAGCAGACCTGGAGGTAGCCCGCGTAGGTGCAGTCCTTGGCGTCTAGCTTCACCGTCAGGGTCGGCGGCGCGCTGGTTCCGCAGCTCTGCGTCTCGGCGCTGTAGGTCGCCGGCGTCTGGCTCTCGTCGGCCACCCGGAAGGTGGCACAGCCACGAGCGCCGCCCACCGACGTCGGCAGCGTGTACGACGTGCCGCCCACCTGGCTCCAGGTGCTTCCGGACTTCACCTCGATGACGGAAGCGTCACCTGTCGGCTGCTGAAGCGAGAAGATCACGGACCGGTACCCGGCCTTCGCGGTGGCGACCGGCGCGCTCGGCGGAGTCGCCTTCGGGGTGAACACCGAGCCCTTGTGCCCCGACAGCACGATGCTCAGCACCAGGGCCAGCAAGGCGACCGCGATCACCAGAGCGATCAGGGGGCCCTTCGAGCGGTAACCACGCTCCGCGCGGGCAATGCCATCCTTGCTGAGCAGCCGATGGCTCGGGGCGGGTGAAGCTGTCGCGTCGCGCAGGATCGCCGGTTCGAGCACGAGGTCAGGCTCCGGGACCAGGGCCGCGTGAGCGGGCTCAGGAGCAGGCGCCGGGGCTGGCTCGGGCGTAGGAACGGGTTCGGGCGCAGGCACGGGTTCCGGCGCGGGCTCGGGTTCGGGCGCGGGCTCGGGTTCCGGCGCGTGCACCGGTTCCGGCGCGATGACGGGCGAGGAAACCTGGCCCAGGTCGGTCAGTGCTGTGAACATCTCGTGCGCGTTCCGATACCGGCGCAAGGGATCCGGCTCGGTGGCCGTGTCGACCAGCCGCTGGACCTCCGGCGGGGCGCCGTCGCCGACCATCGCGGAGAGCAGGGTGCCGAGAGCGAAGACGTCCGCCGCGGCGGTGGCTTCGCGAAGTCGACCCAGCTCCGGCGCACGATAAGCCAGCGCATCGATATATCCGTCAGGGCTTCGCCATGCATGGCGCCGCAACGCGCCACCGAAGTCCCCCAGCACCGGCACCTGGCGGCCGTCGACCTCGCGCCGCAGCACGTTGGTCGGCTTGATCGCGCCGTGAACCACGCCGACGACATGAGCGCGCCCTACCGCATAGGTGAGGTGCCGGATGAGGGTGAGGGCGGCCTGCATGGCCAGGGGCCCGCGGGCTAGACGGGCCGCGAGGTTGCCCAGCGGCAGGAAGTCGGTCGCGATGACGTAGTAGTCGTCGTAGCGAACGAACTCCAGGAGCACGGGGATCTGCGGACTCTGCAAGTCCTCGAGCGCATGGAAGTCGCGCGCGATCTGTGCCTTCTCGGCATCGGTGAGCGCTGTCTGCGATTCGAGGACCTTGAGGGCGACGACGTAGCCGGCCGCATCTCGTGCTCGATAGGAGATGCCCAGCGGGCCGCGGCCCAGCTCCGCCTCGATCGTGTAGTGCCCGATGCGTTCGCCGGGCGCGAGTCCGTTCTGCATCCGTCGTCAGCTTCGCTTGCTGAGGTCTCGTGAGGCCTGCGATCCGTAGCGCCTGTCGGGGTTCGCGCCGATCGCGGGCTTCGATGCCGGCTTCGTCTCGGTGGCCTTCGCGGGCTCGTCGGACGTCGAGTGTCCGTCGATCCACTCGTCCATGATCGCCCAGGTGGTGCGCACGGCGGCGCGTCCGGTGAGCATGCCGAGGTGGCCGCCGGGGACGATCTCGAAGCGCACCTCCGAGGCGTTCGGAAGCAGGTCGACCAGACGCCGGACCGACTTCACCGGTGCGATGCCGTCGGTGTTGCCCGCGAAGATCAGCACGGGCAGCTTGATGGAGTCCACGCGGATCTCCTGGCCCTCATAGTGAACGACGCCGTCGCGGAGCTGGTTCTTCTTCACCATGCGGTGGTACATCTGGCCGAAAGTGCGGCCCGGGTAGGCGATCATGTTCGCGGTGAAGCGGTCCACCGCCTCGATCTGCGCGAGCCACTCACGGTCGTCGAGATTCTGGATCTTGGCCACCGGCTTGGTCAGAAGCTTGGTGCCCGAACTCAGCTGGAACGCCCTGCGCACCAACGGCTTCGGCGCTCCCCCCGCCAGCCGATAGAACGGAGTGATGATGCTGCCGTGGGTGAGGCGCAGCAGCGGCCGCAGGGGAGCCACGAGCGGCACCTGGGAGACATCGAACGGCGAGCCGACAATGGTCAGGCTCCCGATCGGGAGCCTGGGCTGGGACGCCGCTGTCAGAACGGCGAAGACACCACCAAGACTCCAGCCGATGACATGCACCGGGCGCCCGCCGGCGTGCTCGCTGACGACCCGGATGGCCTCAGGGATCACGTCCCGGATCCAGTGCTCCATGCCCAGGTTGCGGTCCTTGAAGGAGATCTCCCCGTACTCGACCAGGTAGGTCGGACGCCCCTCGTTCACGAAGTACTCGACCAACGAGCAGCCTCGGCGCAGGTCGAAGCACATCGATGGCGCAGCCAGCGGCGTGACGAGCAGGATCGGATCGCCCGTCGTCTTGGCCTGCTTGGACGGCCGGTAGTGATAGACCTCGCGAAGCGGACCCTCGTCGATGAGAGTGCGCGGCATCGGGCGAAGGTCGGCCAGTCCGCCATAGAAGACCATGTGGGCGACATTGCTGGCGGCCGCGGCGACCTGGTCCGGCTTCGGGATCAGATCCATGGCGGAAATTTACCAAGACGCACCCCTGCCCCACGTGGGTCCAGGTGGTGGACGACGACGCTGCGGACAGGTATGAACGACCCATGAAGATGAGCCGGATGATCGGCGGTGCGGCTGCGGTCGCGGGGGCCGTTGCCGTGCGAGACCTCACCCAGAAGAAGCATGCGCTCCAACGCAACTTCCCGGTCCTGGCCCATGCTCGTTACTGGCTTGAGGAAATCGGGCCCGAGTTGCGGCAGTACATCGTCACGAGCAACGAGGAGGAGCGGCCCTTCAACCGCGACCAGCGGCGCTGGGTCTATGCCAGCTCCAAGCTCGAGAACAACTACTTCGGCTTCGGCACCGACCGCGACATCGAGCACACGCCCGGCTACGCGATCATCAAGCACCGCGCCTTCTCGAGCTCGGTTCCGCCCGTGCTCGGTCATCACGCGCAGGACATCGACCTGCCGAGCGCCAAGGTGCTGGGCGGACCACGCGGACGCGCGAAGGCGGTCCGCCCGAACTCCATCGTCAACATCTCCGCGATGAGCTTCGGCTCGATGTCCGGCAACGCGATCAAGGCGCTGAACGCGGGCGCCAAGATGGCGGGCTGCATGCACAACACCGGCGAGGGCGGACTCTCTCCATACCACCGCCAAGGCGGCGACCTGGTCCTCCAGATCGGCACGTCCTACTTCGGTTGTCGCGACGAGAACGGCAAGTTCAGCCTGGCCAAGCTGAAGGAGGTCGTCGACTCGGCCCCGGTCAAGGCCCTGGAGATCAAGCTGTCCCAGGGCGCTAAGCCGGGCCTCGGGGGTCTGCTGCCGGGCGCCAAGGTCACCCAGGAGATCGCCGACATCCGGTGCATCCCGGTCGGTGTCGACTGCGCCTCGCCGTCGCGTCATGCCGAGTTCCACGACCTCGACTCGATGCTCGACTTCGTCGAGATGCTCGCGGACGAGACCGGCCTGCCGGTCGGCATCAAGTCCGCCGTCGGCGAGCAGAAGTTCTGGGACGACCTGGTGGCGGCCATGGCCAACGGCGACCGCGGCGTCGACTTCGTCACCGTCGACGGCGGCGAGGGCGGAACCGGTGCGGCACCGCTGATCTTCACCGACTCGGTCGCCTTGCCGTTCCGGATGGGCTTCTCGCGCGTCTACGGCACGTTCGCCGATGCGGGCATCACCGACAAGCTGACCTTCATCGCGAGCGGCAAGTGCGGCCTACCGGAGAACGCGATCGTCGCCTTCGCCCTCGGCGCGGACATGGTCAACGTGGCTCGCGAGGCGATGCTGTCGATCGGGTGCATCCAGTCGCAGAAGTGCCACACCGACACCTGCCCGACGGGCGTCGCGACGCAGAACCCTTGGCTGGCCCACGGCCTCGACCCGGCGGCGAAGTCGGTGCGCTGCGGCAACTACATCCTGGCTCTGCGGCGCGAGCTGCTGAAGGTCTCCGAGGCCGTCGGCGTTCCGCACCCGGGCCTCATCACGCCCGCCGACATCGACATCATGTGCGGCGACTACGAGGCCCGCAGCCTCGGCTCCGTCTACGGCTACAAGGACGGCTGGGGAAGCCTCGGCGACGACTGGACGAAACAGATCACGGCCCTGATGCACCCGGTCGCGAGCGACTCCGAGGAAGCCCCGCACCGCTGATCGGAGGTTGAGGAGGCGCGCAGCGGCGTCACGAAACCGGAGATCAGCCGAGCGCCTTCAGGAACGCCGCCGCCCAATGGGCGACGTCGTTGTCCTGAACGGTCTTGCGCATCGCCCGCATCCGGCGTGCGATGTCGGACGGGCTGGCGCTGTAGGCCGCCATCATCTGGCTCTTCATGCCGTTGATGTCGTAGGGATTCACCAGGAACGCCTGGCGAAGCTC
>JBQCDC010000250.1:0-2637 GCA_051961575.1 Marmoricola sp. | reverse complement strand
TAGGTTGCTGAGTTCGAGGCTGGACCGGCGCCGGAGGCGTTCCTCGCGTGCACCGTGAAGGTTCCCGACTGGTTCGTGGTCGTCAGCGTCACCGTGGTGGTGGTGACGTTCTGCGCCAACGTGGTTCCGTTCGGGTAGTACAGGTCGTAGGAGGTCGCACCGGCAACGGCCGTCCAGTTGATGGTCACCGACTTCTTGCCGGTCGTGCCGCAGGTGACAACGGCCTTTCCGGTGGGCGCCCAGGCACTGGCGGCAGCGAAGGTCGTACCGCTGACCGTGGCCGGCCGCACCCAGTAGGCCCAGGTCGACTGACCCCACCCCACGGCGACAGCCACCGCGACGACCGCGGTTGCTCCGACCGCGAGCAGGCGGCGTCGGCGTCGCGGCCGGGCGGGCACCAGATCGTCCGTGACTGTCGTGGAGGTCTCCGGTGCTTCCGGGGCGTCGTCAGCGGGGTTGGCGGGTGGGAGTGCGTCGTCGGAGCGGCGGCGACGGAACATCAGAATGCCCATCAGCGCTAGGTACGCGGCGAGCACGAAGCTTCCCGGTGATTGTGAGAACCAGTTGACGACGTATCCCGCCTTCGGAATCACCCAGAAGACGCGCTCTGCCTTGGTCACGTCGTAGACCTGCGGGTCGACGACCTTGTTGGCGTCGCCCTTCATGGTCAGTTGAGAGACGGCGCCCACCTTCGTGTTCGACACGACGCGGTGCGTGACGCGGGATCCGCCAGGCTCAACGACCGAGGCGATATCTCCCTTGCGCAGCGAACTCGCCGACACGTTCTGGGCAAAGGCGAGATCGCCCGTTCTGATCGTGGGCGACATCGATCCGGACCGGAACATCAAGGGATGAATTCCGAAGAAGACAGCGAGCGCCAGACCAACCAGGCAGAGCGCGCCGACGATCGCGGTCACGCTGAGCGCAACCTCGCGGCTGATCTGGAACAGGCGTTTCAAGGTCATGAGATGTTGGACGTCGCGCTGAAGGTGAAGTTGGCCTGGGTGGTCTGGCTCTGCAGCGAGGTCGGGGCATTCGGGTCGAAGGCAACCTGGAAGCAGAGGGCCGTGGTCCCTGCGACCGGCATGCCGCTGCCTGCGGTGGTGGGCTGAGCTGTGGCGATGATGCTCTGCGACGTCGTCGTGAGCGCCGTGGCGGTTCCGACCACGGTGCCTGAGCAGGTTGCCGAGTTGCCGCTGCCGGTGACGGTGCCGGTGGTGACGGTGACGGTGAGCTCGCCGTTGAAGGCCGCATTGGTCAGCAGGCCGGTGAGCGTCCACTTGAGCGGCACTGTCCCGGCGTTCTTGAGGGTGAGCACCTGAGCGGAGGTGTTGCCGGGAGCCATCGCGGACATCGAGAGCGTTCCGGTGGTGTTCGTCAGTGCCTCGGTGTTGTTCACCTGCAGGTCGAGCGTGCCTGTCTGGAAGCTGGTGCCGGTGACCGTGGCGCTAGCCGTCCAATAGGCAAACGTGCCCGTGTTTGCGATGGCTGCGACGACACCGAGACTGAGGCCCGCACGCACGCGGGTGCTGCCGAGGAGACGAAGGAATCGATTGCGAGCCATCAGGGCCGCCTCTCGTTGGTGTTGGTCGTGCGTCGGGAACGCCACATCAGCGTCGCCCCTGTGGTCAGGAGGAGTGCGGTGGCGAGCAGAAGAGATGGGGTCATCGGGCTGCCGGTGTCGGGCAGCGTCACGTGGCCGGGGTGGACGCCTCCGCCGAGCGAGGTAGGCGCCTGGCTCAACGTGACCTTGAAGTTGAAACTGAATCGCCTGGACTGGGCCTGGTTGGTCGCGGACCTGCTCATCGTGACGACGATCCTGATCCGGTGCACCGTGCCTGCTGCGGCCGGGCCGACCGCGACGATCACCTGTGAAGCAGGAGGATGCGCCGCAGTTGCCTTGCGCCCGTCGACGGAGGTGGACACCAGGAAATCGCCGTTGAGGACGGCATCGCGGAGTGCTCCCGAGACCATGGCGACAGTCAAGACCGCCGCCTTGCCGCTCTGGTTGCGGACGTAGAGAGTCGCCGCCTGCGTATCCCCGGGAACCCAGCGATAGGACGATGTGAACAAGGGGTGGGGGAGAGCCGATGACCAGTGGACGCCGTCCAGGCTCAGCCCGACGGGTCCAGTCTGGGCGACGGCGGACCCACCGGTGAGGATGACGATCACTGCCACCAGAAGGAGGGTCAAGCGTTTCATTGCATGACCTCCGTCCGCTGTGCTTCCTCCGAGGTGTCGCCCTCGTCTGTGATTCGCCCCAGCCGTGCGCGCCGCCGTCGCCTGTCGAGGAAGGCACCGCCGAACGACCAGGCCGCGTAGGCGAACAAGGCGATCACGGCTCCCATCACGGTGACCGCGCGGATGTCCGTTCCGATGAACAGGGTTGGCCAGGCGAGGTACGGGATGGAGTACCAGCGCACACCTCGAATCTGGACGGGCTGCACCTGCACGGGATCGGGCGATGGGTTCGCGTCGCCCTTGGTCGTGAACAGGTAGTCACCGTTGAGGCTGATGCTGATCCCGACGACGCGGTGTGTCACCACCTCCGGCTGACCGGAGTGCAGCTGATACGTGACGACGTCGCCGATGCGGATCTGACTCGCTGGCTCATGCCTGACCACGACAAGCGTGCCC
>JBQCDC010000249.1:0-5372 GCA_051961575.1 Marmoricola sp. | reverse complement strand
CGGCGGTACCCGCAGCCACCCGATGCGCAAGCCACCCCAGTAGGGCTTGCTCAGACCACCCACGCTGATCGTGGTCGAGTTGTGCAGGGGAGCGGGAAGGCGTGCGCTTGGCCCACGCAGGTCGAGCAGGTGCAGCGACTCATCCACGATGAGCACCGTCCCGGTCTTGCGGGCGGTCGCCGCTACCCGCTCGCGGTCGGCCTCGTCACGCAATGCGCCCGACGGGTTGTGGAAGTCGGGAATGAGGTAGGCGGCGTCCGGACGAACCTGCCGCAGAGCGTCCGCGACCGAAACGCCCCAAGGAGCGTCACCTACGTCGACCCCGACGATCCGACTGGGCGCGCGCTCGAACGTCGCGATGCCGTTCGGATAGGTGGGCGACTCGAGCAACGTCCGGGATCCTGCACCGAGGACCGCACGCGCGGCGATCGCGATCGCAGCCATGGCCCCTGGCGTCACGACGATCTGCTCGGGATCGGTGGGCAGCCCACGTGTCGCATAGCTCTCGGCAATCGCCTCGCGCAGCTCGGGCAGTCCGGAGGGGTAGTAGCCGGTGTTGGCGAGGTAGCTGGGAAGGAGCCCGAGCGCGCGCTCGTAGGCTGGCGGCAGTCCAGGCGCGGCGGGGCCGGCCGCGCAGGTGAGATCGATGCAGTCGGCGCTGGACGTACCGGGCGTGAGCAGGTGGTCGCCGCGACCGAGAACGGCCGGCAGGGTCGCCACCGAGCCGGAGCCCTGTCTCGACTCGAGGAAGCCCTGGTCGCGCAGCTCGGCGTAGGCGCGGGTGACCGTGGTGCGGCTCAAGCCCAGATGGAGTGTGAGGTCGCGTTCGCTGGGGAGTCGCATCCCTGCGGGGATGCGGCCGTCACTGATGACCTCGCGGAGGGCGTCGGCCAGTCCGCGCCACGCGGGTGAGCGGTCGAAGTCGTCGACGAGGGTGGCCAGTCGAGTAGCGGTGAGCACACGTTGCATGAGTCCACTGTCTCTTAATTGGCTCTTTCCGAACATAGCCAATTTCAGGTGAAGTGGCCTGCATGGAAGCACAGCCCGCTGAGCCGCTCCTCGCGCGACTCAATCCCGTCGACCAGGTGCGTGCCGGACGGATGCCGCGACGCCTCACCCAGCTCTTGCTCGGCCTGGTGCTCTACGGCATCACGATGGCGGCCATGCTGCGCGCGAAGCTCGGCAACGATCCGTGGGACGTCTTCCACCAGGGACTGGCCCACCACCTCGGCCTGAGCTTCGGCACGACCGTGATCCTGGTCAGCTTCGTGGTGCTGCTCTTCTGGATCCCACTACGCGAATGGCCCGGTCTGGGGACCCTGTGCAATGCAGTCATCATCGGGGCGTCGGCCGATCTGGGCCTTCACCTGCTCAGTACGCCCTCGACGCTAGGCGGCCGGATTGGCTTCGCGGCCGTCGGCATCCTGGGCAACGCGGTTGCTACGGCCGCCTACGTGGGCGCCCAGCTCGGACCCGGACCGCGTGACGGCTTGATGACTGGCCTGCATCGCCGGACCGGCCTACCGATCGGACTCGTTCGTACGGGTCTGGAAGGTGCCGTCGTCGTTGGAGGCCTGTTCCTGGGCGGCCTGTTCGGCGTTGCGACGATCGTCTACGCGATCACCATCGGCCCACTGGTGCAGTTGCTCCTGCCGCGCTTCGTGGTGCGGCTCGACGCGGTTACTCCGCGGCAGCGCGTCGCAGAGACTCGGACAGCCGGTCCGCTGCAGCCAGTACTGCCGGTGCGTGCATGCGACCCGGCTGACGCGTAAGGCGCTCGAGCGGACCCGACACCGACACGGCGGCGATGATCTTGCCGCTGGGGGAGCGGACCGGAGCGGAGACCGAGGCCACGCCCTGCTCGCGCTCGCCGATCGACTGAGCCCAACCACGACGCCGGATGCCGGCGAGGGCCGTTGCGGAGAAGGCAGCGTTCTGCAGACCGCGGTGCATCCGGTCCGGGTCCTCCCACGCGAGCAGGACCTGCGCGGCGGAGCCTGCACGCATGGTCAGCTGCGAGCCGACCGGAATGGTGTCGCGAAGACCCGAAGGTCGCTCGGCGGCGGCGACGCACACCCGGTAGTCGCCCTGGCGACGCCACAACTGAGCAGATTCCCCGGTGATGTCGCGCAGTCGAGCGAGCACCGGTCCGGCCGTGGCCAGAAGACGGTCCTCGCCGGCGGCTGCCGACAGCTCGGCGAGGCGCGGTCCGAGGACGAAGCGGCCCTGCATGTCGCGAGCCACGAGTCGGTGATGCTCGAGCGCGACCGCCAGACGGTGTGCGGTCGGTCGTGCCAGACCGGTCGCGGAGACCAGGCCGGCCAAGGTCGCGGGTCCTGACTCCAACGCGGTCAGCACCAGAGCTGCCTTGTCGAGAACGCCCACACCACTCGAGTTGTCCATATAGCAATACTGCCGTCTCAAACCCTGGGATGCAAGCGTACGCTGATCGGGCAGCCAAATTTACGCCTAGAAGGAGGAGTCATGGGCAAGACCCTGGCCGAGAAGGTATGGGATGAACACGTCGTCCGAACCGCCGATGGTGAGCCGGATCTCCTCTACATCGACCTCCACCTCATTCACGAGGTGACCAGCCCGCAGGCCTTCGACGGTCTGCGACTCGCGGGCCGTCGGGTCCGGCGCCCTGACCTCACCCTGGCGACCGAGGACCACAACGTTCCGACCCTCGACTGGGACAAGCCGATCGCCGACCCGGTCTCCAAGACCCAGGTCGACACCCTGCGCAAGAACGCCGCAGACTTCGGTGTGCGTCTGCATCCGCTCGGCGATGTCGAGCAGGGCATCGTCCATGTGGTCGGTCCGCAGCTAGGCCTGACGCAGCCGGGCATGACCATCGTGTGCGGCGACAGCCACACCAGCACGCACGGCGCGTTCGGCGCGATCGCGTTCGGCATCGGTACCTCCGAGGTCGAGCACGTGCTGGCCACGCAGACCCTGCCGCAGGCCAAGCCGAAGACGATGGCCGTCACCGTCAACGGTTCGCTGCCCGACGGCGTCACGGCCAAGGACCTGATCCTCACGCTGATCACCGAGACCGGCACGGGTGGCGGTCAGGGCTACATCGTCGAGTACCGCGGGCAGGCGATCCGTGAACTGTCGATGGAAGGCCGCATGACGGTCTGCAACATGTCGATCGAGTGGGGCGCCAAGGCCGGCATGATCGCTCCGGACCAGACCACCTTCGACTACATCGAGGGCAAGCCCGAGGCGCCGAAGGGTGCTGACTGGGATGCGGCGGTCGCGCACTGGAAGACGCTCGTCACCGACGAGGACGCCACCTTCGACAAGGAGATCGTGCTCGACGCGTCGACCATGACGCCGTTCGTCACGTGGGGCACCAACCCGGGCCAGGGCGTCGCGCTGGGCGGCACCGTGCCCTCGCCCGACGACTTCAGCGACCCGGTCGACAAGATCGCGACCGAGAAGGCGCTCGAGTACATGGGCCTGAAGGCCGGTACCCCGATGCGCGAGGTGAAGGTCGACACCGTCTTCGTCGGGTCGTGCACCAACGGTCGCATCGAGGACCTCCGCCTGGCCGCCAAGATCATCGAGGGTCACCACGTGGCCGAAGGCACCCGTCTCCTCGTCGTTCCGGGCTCGGTCCGCGTGCGCAACCAGGCGATCGAAGAGGGTCTGGACAAGATCTTCGAAGCGGCCGGTGCCGAATGGCGTGGTGCGGGCTGCTCGATGTGTCTGGGCATGAACCCCGACCAGCTCGCCCCGCAGGAGCGCAGCGCGTCCACCTCGAACCGCAACTTCGAAGGCCGCCAGGGCAAGGGCGGTCGGACCCACCTCGTCTCGGTTCCCGTCGCCGCCGCCACCGCGGTGCGCGGCACCCTGTCCTCGCCGGCTGACCTCTGACCGGAGGTTGAGGAGCCGCGAAGCGGCGTCACGAAACCTCATCTCGCTAAGGAGAACACCATGGAGAAGTTCACCTCGCACACCGGCGTCGGCGTTCCGCTGCGCCGCAGCAACGTCGACACCGACCAGATCATCCCGGCCGTGTACCTCAAGCGCGTCACTCGCACGGGCTTCGAGGACGGTCTGTTCGCCGCTTGGCGCAACGACCCCGAGTTCATCTTGAACCAGGATGCCTACAAGGCCGGCTCGGTGCTGGTCGCCGGACCTGACTTCGGCACCGGCTCCTCCCGTGAGCACGCCGTCTGGGCGTTGCAGAACTACGGTTTCAAGGTCGTTCTCTCGGCTCGGTTCGCCGATATCTTCCGCGGAAACTCCGGCAAGGCCGGTCTTCTCGCCGCGCAGGTCGACGAGTCCGTGATCGAGAAGATCTGGGTTTACCTCGAGTCGAACCCGGGAGCCGAGATCACCGTCGACCTTGAGACCCGAACGGTCAAGGCCGGCGATATCGAAGCACCTTTCGTCATCGACGACTACACCCGCTGGCGCTTGCTCGAGGGTCTCGACGACATCGGAATCACCTTGGGTCACGAGGCCGAAATCGCCGCCTTCGAGACTGGTCGCCCGTCCTTCAAGCCGACGACACTCGCCGGAGCCTGACAACAACGCTCCAAAATCCCTAATAAGGCGATTCTTCCGATGATTTCGGGAGAATCGCCTTATTTCATTGGGGATTCACCATTAGTGCGACGTAGGTGATGTTGCCGACCGGTTGGTCCTGAGCAATCTGTGAGTGAAACTCTCACGACGACACGCGCACAGAAGCATTGTGGCCAGCGCGACTTTTCCTTAGCGTGCAAAGAGAAAGTCGAGCGCTTCGGCTCGATGTAGACGTTCACGAAAGGGAAGCTTGTGAACAAGAGTCAGTTTATTGACGCTCTTGCAGCGCGCTACGAGGGCAACCGCAAGGCGGCGGCCGAGGCGCTGGAGAAGGTGCTCGACACCATCACTCGTGAGGTTGCCAAGGGCGAGAAGGTCGCCATCACCGGTTTCGGCTCCTTCGAGAAGAAGGTCCGCGAGGCGCGCTTCGTTCGCAACCCGCGCACCGGCGAGCGCATCAAGGCCAAGAAGACGGCCGTTCCGAAGTTCAGCGCCGGCGCTGAGCTCAAGGCCGTCGTGTCGGGCGCGAAGAAGCTCCCGAAGATTCCGGCCGCTCCGCGTGTGACCGCAGTTCCGGCCAAGGCCGCTGCCGCCGCGAAGAAGACGACGACCGCTGCCGCCAAGAAGGCTGCTCCGGCCAAGAAGGCGGCGGCGAAGAAGGCTCCGGCCAAGAAGGCCCCTGCTAAGAAGGCTCCGGCTAAGAAGGCGCCCGCTAAGAAGGCGCCCGCTCAGAAGGCTCCGGCTAAGAAGGCTCCTGCGAAGAAGGCGCCGGCTAAGAAGGCTCCTGCCAAGAAGGCGACTGCAACGACGGAGCCTGCTAGGTGGGCGGCGGG
>JBQCDC010000248.1:0-2894 GCA_051961575.1 Marmoricola sp. | reverse complement strand
TGGACATCGTCGTGGCGTGCCCTGGGCGGCTCGAGGACCTCATCGGGCAGGGCCACTGCACGCTGTCGTCGGTTCAAGTGACGGTTCTCGACGAGGCCGACCACATGGCCGACCTGGGCTTCCTGCCCGGTGTCCGACGCCTCCTCGCGGCTACGCCCAAGGACGGACAGCGACTCTTCTTCTCGGCGACGCTAGACCAGGCGGTCAACGCGCTCACCAAGCAGTTCTTGAGCAACCCCGTCACGCACGAGGCGGACTCGGCGCAGTCGCCGGTCGCAACCATGACGCACCACGTGCTGCACATCGAGCGCGACCACCGGCTCGCGATCCTGACCGACCTGACCAGCGCTCCCGGACGGACGGTCGTCTTCACGCGGACCAAGCACTCCGCGAAGGGTCTGGCCCGACAGCTGAACCGCAACGGAGTGCCTGCGGTCGAACTCCACGGCAACCTGGGTCAGAACGCACGGACGCGCAACCTCGACGCCTTCCACCAGGGCAAGGCGAGCGTCCTCGTCGCCACCGACATCGCGGCTCGTGGCATCCACGTCGAGGACGTCACACTCGTGGTGCACGCGGACCCGCCGGCCGAGCACAAGGCCTACCTGCACCGCTCGGGTCGCACGGCGCGCGCCGGCAACGACGGCGTCGTCGTCACGTTCATGACCAGCGAGCAGAGCAGCGACGTTCGCACGCTCACCAAGCAGGCCGGCATCAAGCCGACGACGACCCGTGTGAACGGCGCCGTTCACCCAATCCTCGCCGAGATCGCCCCTGGCGAGCGGGTGAAGCAGGGCGCCTATCAGGCTCCCGGCGTCCAACCCGCGCCGCAGAACTCGCGGCCCAAGCCGTCCGGATCCAGGCCTGCGGGGTCCAAGCCGAACGGCTCGGGACAGCGGCGCCGCCGGAACCGGGGCGGAACCGCGTCGCGGTCGCGTTAGGCCAACGCCACCAGATCCGCGTAGTCGTCGGACCAGAGGTCCTCGTCGCCATCAGGCAGCAGCAGGACGCGGTCCGGCTCGAGCGCCATCACCGCACCCTCATCGTGGGTCACCAGCACGATCGCGCCTTCATACCTGCGGATCGCCGCGAGGACTTCCTCACGTGACGCGGGGTCGAGGTTGTTGGTCGGCTCGTCGAGCAGCAGCACGTTCGCGGACGAGACCACCAGCGACGCAAGAGCGAGGCGGGTCTTCTCGCCACCACTCAGCACGCCCGCGGGCTTGTGAGCGTCGTCGCCGGTGAACAGGAACGATCCGAGCACGGACCGCGCCTCGGTGTCGGTCAGCTGGGGCGCGGCGCTCTGCATGTTCTCCAGAACGGTTCGATTCACGTCGAGTGTCTCGTGCTCCTGCGCGAAGTAGCCGACCTTCAGTCCATGGCCAGGAACGACCTGCCCGGTGTCCGGCTCGGTGACGCCCGCGAGGATCCGCAGCATCGTGGTCTTTCCGGCGCCGTTGAGGCCGAGGATGACCACCCGCGAACCCTTGTCGATCGCGAGGTCCACCGCGGTGAAGATCTCCTGCGCGCCGTAGGACTTCGACAGGTCCGACGCCATGAGCGGCGTCTTGCCACACGGTGCGGGCGCCGGGAACTTGATGGCGGCCACCTTGTCGGCCTGCCGCTCCCCCTCGATCCCGGACCGCAGCTTCTCGGCCCGCTTCAGCATTGACTGCGCGGCCGCCGCCTTCGAGGCCTTGGCGCGCATCCGGTTGGCCTGGTCCTCCAGCGTCTTCGCCTTGTTCTCGGCGTTCATGCGCTCGCGCTTGCGTCGCGCCTCGTCGGTCTCGCGCTGCAGCAGGTAGGCCTTCCAGCCCATGTTGTAGATGTCGACCTCGGCGCGATTGGCGTCGAGGTGGAAGACCTTGTTCACCGTCGCCTCGAGCAGCGCGGTGTCGTGAGAGATCACGATCAGGCCGCCCTTGTGGTTCTTGAGGAAATCGCGCAGCCAGACGATGGAGTCGGCATCGAGGTGGTTGGTCGGCTCGTCGAGGATCATGGTCTCGGCACCGGAGAAGAGGATCCGGGCGAGCTCGATGCGACGCCGCTGACCACCCGACACGGTCTTCAGCGGCTGCTCGAGGATCCGCTCCTCGATCCCCAGCGACGCGGCGATCTGCGCTGCCTCGGACTCCGCGGCATAGCCGCCCGCAGCGTGCATCTCGTCGTCGGCGCGGGCGTAGCGCCGCATCGCCTTCTCCGCGAGCTCGGGGTCCTCGGACGCCATGTCGAGCTCGGCCTTGCGCAGGCGACGCACCACGTCGTCGATGCCTCGGGCCGAGAGGATGCGATCGCGCGCGATCTGTTCCGGATCGCCGGACCGCGGGTCCTGCGGCAGGTAGCCGAGCTCACCACTGGTCGTCACCATGCCCGCGGCGGGCGAGGCGTCGCCGGCCAGTACCTTGGTTAACGTTGTCTTACCAGCGCCGTTGCGGCCGACCAGGCCGACCTTGTCGCCGGAAGCGACACGAAACGTCACGTTCTCCATCAAGAGCCGAGCGCCTGCGCGGACTTCCAGCCCTTGAACAGTGATCACAGCGTCAAAACGATACCGACCAGTACGAGACCGAGCGAAATGCATTGCGCAGCAGGAGGCAGAATGACCCCCATGCCCACGAACTTCGACGAGCTCGCCACCCGCATCCTCGACGGCGGCAGCGCGACCTCAGCCGACGCGCTCGCCGTTCTTCAGGCCCCCGATGCCGACCTGATGTTCCTCGTGGCAGCGGCGGGTCGCCTGCGCCGTGAGTACTTCGGCAACACGGTCAAGGTGAACTACCTGGTCAACCTCAGGTCCGGTCTCTGCCCGGAGAACTGCAACTACTGCAGCCAGGCCATGGGGTCCGCGGCACCCATCCTCAAGTACTCCTACCTCTCCACCGAGGACACCCTTA
>JBQCDC010000247.1:0-9992 GCA_051961575.1 Marmoricola sp. | reverse complement strand
TGCGACCACCGTTGTCCGGTGGGTCGTGGTGTCGTACTTCTGGACGACGCTCAGCTCCGCTCCGGAGACCTCGCCGCCGAACAGGTAGATCGACGATCCGAGAACTGCGGTCGCGGCGTAGCGGACACCTTCGACGAGGTGCCCTGCGGGCCGCAGGCTGTTCCCGCTCTGGGCCAGGACCTGCGTCGGGACGCCGGTGCCGTCGTAACCGCCCAGCACGTAGGTGGTGCCGCCGACGGTGCCGACGGACAGGTCCGAGCGGGTCGTGGGCATGTGGGCGACCACCCGCCACGCACCGCTCTGGTACTGCTGGATGGTGGATTGCTCCGAGGCGTTGCCGCCGCCGTAGATGGCGGGCTTGCCACCATAGAGGCCGCCCGCGACGTCATGCACGTCGACGCTCAAGGACGGCAGCGTGCTGGCTTGGCCCGTGGCCAGGTCGAGGGTGAACGCGCGGGCGCTCGAGGTGTCGTCGGGGAACATCCCGCCGCCGACGAGGACCTTGGTCGCGCTGAGCGGCACCACGCCCTCACGAGCGATCGCGAACGGCAGGTGCCAGGGCGCGACCGACGCAGTCACCTTGGTGGCAGCGGGCTTCGGTGAGGCTGACGGCGTGGGCTTGATCGTGGGCGCAGCGGATGGATGGGTCGAGCCGCAGCCGGCAAGAACGGCCAGACCGACGACCAACGCGCTGGTCTCGATACATCGCGCTGCGCGCGACACTCGACCGCCGAGAGCGCTCATCGCATGTTCCCGGTGTGCCCCAACGAGTACCGGCCCGGCTGCGGCCAGACGGCGAGGCCGTGTGGGCTGGTCTCGGGCACCGGGATCTTGTCGATCATCTTGCCGGTCACGGTGTTGAAGACGTAGACGACGCCGTCGTAGCGACCGGCCAGCCAGAGGAACTTCCCATCGGCGGACACCCCACCCATGTCGGGGCTGCCGCCACCGGGGATCACCCAGGTGGCGACGATCTTGTTGGTGCGCCAGTTGATCACGGACACCTTGCCGGCGCCTCGATCCGACACGTACATGTACTTGCTGTCCCTGCTGAAGTAGATGCCGTGTGGGTTCTTCGGCATCCCGATGGCGCCCTCGATCTTGAACGTCAGCGCGTTGAGCCGAACCACCTGGTTCGTACCCATGTCCGCGATGTAGAAGGTCTTGCCGTCAGGCGAGAGGCGGACGTCCTGGGGCATGCTCATGCCCATTCCCGGACTCGCGTTGCGCACGATCGCCTGCGTGGGCAGGCGAAGCACGCCCAGCACCTTGTGGCCCACCGTGTCGACCTTCACCAGGACGCCCGAGAACTCGCAGCTCACCACGAAGAAGCGTCCGTTCGCGGAGAAGTCGGCGTGGTTCGGGCCCTTGCAGGCCGGCACGTGCACGTCGTCGATCTTGGTGAAGCGATAGGGATTCGCGAACCGGATGATGTCGTTCTCCTCCACCATCACGACGGCCTGCTGCCCGTTCGGGGTGAAGTAGAGGTTGTAGGGGCGCGTCTCCGGGATCGGGCTACCGGGCTTGCCGGTCGCCGGGTCGATCGGGACGAACTGGTTGGCTGCGCTCGCGTTGACCCACAGCGTCTTCAGGTCCCAAGACGGGACGACATGCTGGCTCAGGAAGCCGGTCTGGAAGGTGCGAATGATCTTGCGCGTCTTCTGCGAGATCACGGTCACCTTGGTGCCGTAGGAGTCCGGAACGTACACAAGCGCGGGGTCCTTGGCGACCGTCGAGCTGAGCATCCCTGCACCGGTGGCCGCGTACACGTCGCAGTTGATCACGGGCGGCATGCCCGGCAGCGGGTTCGCGAACTGGGGGCCACAGGTCTTCGCGGCAGGCTTCATCGGCGTGTTCGATCTTGCCGAATCCGAAGCCGTCGGCTTCTGCGTACTCCCTGGGATCAGAGACTGGTTGCAGGCTGCCAGCGTGGTGAGCGCCGCAAGGAGCGCGCACGCGGCCAAGCCACGGGCGACCGTAGTTCCCTTCACGTCTGTGGACCGTACGGGCAAAACCTGAGCGAATCCTTCTAGCCGCGCCGATAGGCCGGGGCAACCTCGTTGATGGCATCGCCGATGCGGTGGACGCGCAGGGCGTTCGTGGAGCCCGGGATTCCCGGAGGCGACCCGGCGATGATGACCACCTTCTCACCCTCCTCGATGCGCGCCACGCGGAGAAGTTCCTCGTCCACCTGCCGGACCATCTCGTCGGTGTGCTCGACGGCGGCGGTCTTGAAGGACTCCACGCCCCAGGTCAGCGACAGCATGCGACTCGTGCGCGGATCGGGCGTGAACGCCAATACAGGGATGTCGCTGCGGTAGCGGGCCAGGCGTCGTGCAGAGTCGCCACTCTGGGTGAAGGCCACCAGGAATCGGGCGTCCACGCGCGCAGCGACCTCTGCGGCGGCCTTCGCGATCACGCCTCCGGTGGTGCGCGGCTGCCAGTCGATGGCTGCCATGTGGTGCAGCTCATGGTCCTCGGTCGACTCGACGATCCGCGCCATCGTCCGAACCGTCGCGAGCGGATAGGCGCCGATGCTGGTCTCGCCGGACAGCAACACCGCGTCGGCTCCGTCGAGGACGGCGTTGGCGACGTCGGAAGCCTCGGCGCGGGTGGGCGCGGGATTTCCGATCATCGACTCCAACATTTGGGTGGCGACGATCACCGGCTTCGCGTTGCGACGGGCCTTCTCGATGACCCGCTTCTGCAGGAACGGAACGTCCTCGAGCGGGCATTCCACGCCGAGGTCGCCGCGCGCGACCATGAACGCGTCGAACGCCTTGACGATCTCGTCGAGATTGTCGATCGCCTGGGGCTTCTCGATCTTGGCGATGATCGGGACCGAGATCCCCTCCTCCTCCATGATCGCGCGGACATCGCCCGCGTCGGCAGCCGATCGGACGAACGACAGCGCAATGCAGTCGACGCCCTGATGCAGGGCCCAACGGAGGTCGGCCTCATCCTTGTCCGACAGCGCGGGCACGCTGACCGCGACGCCCGGCAGGTTGATGCCCTTGTGGTCACTGACCCGGCCGCCGATGACCACCGTCGTGTGGACGTCCTGACCGTCGACCCAGTTCACCCGCAGACGGACCTTGCCGTCGTCGATGAGGATCGGCTCCCCCTCGGACACGTCGCCCGGGAGTCCCGAGTAGGTGGTGCCGCACTCCTCGTTGTCGCCCTTGACCTCACGCGTGGTGATCGTCCAGGACTGGCCTGCAACGAGTTCGGCCGAGCCCTCGGCGAACTTGCCGAGACGGATCTTGGGGCCCTGGAGGTCGGCGAAGATCGCGACCGAGCGGCCGGCCTCGGCCGCTGCCTCCCGGACGTTGTTGTAGGCGGCCTCGTGGTCGGAGTAGGTGCCGTGGCTGAGGTTCAGGCGAGCGACATTCATGCCGGCGTCTACGAGCTCGCGGATCTGCTCCTTCGAGGACGTAGCCGGACCTAGGGTGCATACGATCTTCGCTCGTCTCACGGGTTTGAGCCTATCTAGGGGTTGTTGTTACTCGCGCGTCGGAGGGGTTTGCCTTGCGGTGGGTGCGGGGCTGGGAGGGGCTACGGGTCGGGGCCAGAGCCCAAGCCCACTTCGTGGGATGGCCCCACCGCAGCCCCTCCCAACCCCTCAATCTCACTGGCCGTCCCCACGAAATGCGCAGTGACGGAACCTTGCGGCCTCGCGCGAGCGTCGTACGGTGTGCGGGATCGGTGCGATGGACGGGGGCGCGAATGGGTGGACGCAGGTTGTTACTGGGGGCTGCGGTCGCGGTCGTTGTCGCGCTCGCGACAGTCGCGATCGTGACTGTGACGAGTGCGTCGTCGCCACCGACCTTCGTGTCCGATCCCGCGACCATCGCGAACTGCCTCAAGGTTGGCCCGGACGGCACACAGAGGTTCGACAGCCGACATCAGGTGGCTGGGGTCGGGCGGCTGGGTGACGCGTTGAGCGGCCTTGCTGACGCGCATCAGCGTGAGGTCTCGGGTGTTGCCTTCTGCTCGGACTATTCAGGTGTATTCATCTCGGTGTCGCACCCGAGCGCAAGCCTGGTCGCCTCGATCAACGAGATCCGCCAGACTCACCCCGGCCCGAAGCTCGTCGTCGCGGAGGTCGTCAACGGCCTGACGGCCCAGCTCGCGGCAACGCATCGACTGGCGAACCCCCAGATGATCGACGTCGTGACCTCGGTCGGCCCCAACATCTACACCGGCGGTCTCTCTGTGGCAGTGCTGAAGGAGCACTGGCCCGTGACGCCGGCACTGCGCCGCAAGATCGAGGCAGCCGCAACCAACCATGGAGCTGTGACGATGCCGATCGACTACAGCATCGGCTCGCGCGTGACACTCACCGACTAGCGGACCGCCCGCCTGCGATTTCGTGACGCGCCTGCGGCGCTCCTCAATCTCCGGAGGTTGAGGAGGCACGCAGTGCCGTCACGAAACCCTTCGGAGGTTGAGGAGGCACGCAGTGCCGTCACGAAACCTACGCAGTGACCGGACGCTCCGTCGGCGGGATCGGGGCCGGGAGGTTGGTCGAACCCCGCAGGTACTTGTCGACCGCAGCAGCAGCCGCACGTCCCTCGGCGATCGCCCAGACGATCAGCGACTGGCCTCGGCCGGCGTCGCCTGCGACGAAGACACCGTCGACGTCGGTCGCGTAGGAGTTGTCGCGGGCCACATTGCCCCGCGCATCCAGCGAGACGCCGAGCTGCTCGACGACGCCCTCGATCTGCGGACCCGTGAATCCCATGGCCAGTAGCACCAGGTCGGCCGGGATCTCGCGCTCGGTGCCGGGGATCGGCTGGAACGAGCTGTCGACCTCGGTGAGGCGCAGTGCACGCACCTGGCCGTCCTCGTTGCCGAGGAACTCGGTGGTGGAGGTCGCGTAGACGCGCTCGCCGCCCTCTTCGTGAGCCGAGGAGACCCGGAAGATCATCGGGTAGGTCGGCCATGGCTGACCCGCCGGACGGTCCTCGCCGGGGCGCGGCATGATCTCGAGCTGGGTCACCGAGGCGGCGCTCTGGCGGTGCGCGGTGCCGAGGCAGTCGGCGCCGGTGTCACCGCCACCGATGATCACGACGTGCTTACCCTCAGCGCGGATCTGGCCCTCGACCTGCTCGCCCACCGCGAAGCGGTTCGACTGGGGCAGGTACTCCATCGCCTGGTGGATGCCACCGAGCTCGCGGCCGGGAACCGGCAGGTCGCGCGCGATGGTCGAACCGGTCGCGATCACGACGGCGTCGAAACGCTCGCGCAGCTGCTCACCGGTCACCGACTCACCGACGTTCACGCCGGCGCGGAACACCGTGCCTTCGCGACGCATCTGGTCGAGGCGACGCTCGAGAACAGCCTTCTCCATCTTGAACTCGGGGATGCCGTAGCGCAGCAGGCCACCGATCTTGTCGGCACGCTCGTACACCGCCACGGTGTGACCGGCACGAGTCAGCTGCTGGGCCACGGCCAGGCCGGCTGGCCCGGAGCCGATGACCGCAACGGTCTTGCCGGTCAGCCACTCGGGCGGCTGCGGGCGGACCGCACCCGACTCCCAGGCGCGATCGATGATCGAGACCTCGATGTTCTTGATGGTCACCGGGTCCTGGTTGATGCCGAGGACGCAGGAGGTCTCGCACGGCGCCGGACACAACCGACCGGTGAACTCCGGGAAGTTGTTCGTCGCGTGCAAACGCTCGATAGCGGCGTCCCAGTCATCGCGCCAGACGAGGTCGTTCCACTCCGGGATGATGTTGCCCAGCGGGCAGCCCTGGTGGCAGAACGGGATGCCGCAGTCCATGCAGCGGCTCGCCTGGGTCTTGATGATCGGCAGCAGCGCACGACCAGGTCCACCGGGGTAGACCTCCTTGTAGTCGTGGATGCGCTCCTCGACAGGGCGACGGTCGGCAACCTGCCGACCGCTCTTCATGAAGCCCTTGGGGTCAGCCATGCAGCACCTCCATGATGCGTGCCGCGGTCTCGTCCTCGTCGAGGCCCTCTTCGCGGGCCTCCTCACGAGCCTCGAGCACGCGCTTGTAGTCGCTGGGCATGACCTCGGTGAACCGCTTCAGCGATCCACTCCAGTCGGCGAGGAGCTCGGCGGCGATCGCCGAACCGGTCTCTTCGCGGTGACGGCGAACCAACGCCTCGAGCTCCTCAGCGGCCTTGCCGGTGACCTCGGACAGCTCGACGAGCTCCGCGTTGACGCGCTGCGGGTGCAGGTCGAGAACGTAAGCGACGCCGCCCGACATGCCGGCCGCGAAGTTGCGTCCGGTCTCGCCGAGAACGACCACCTGGCCGCCTGTCATGTACTCACAGCCGTGATCGCCCACGCCCTCGGTCACCAAGGTGGCACCCGAGTTACGGACCGCGCAGCGCTCGCCGACGCCACCGCTGACGAAGATCTCGCCCGAAGTTGCGCCGTAGGCCAGCGTGTTACCGGCGATGATCTGCTCGTTGCTGCGGAACGTCGCGGCTCTCGACGGGCGAACGACGATGCGACCGCCCGACAGGCCCTTGCCCACGTAGTCGTTGGCGTCACCCTCGAGGCGAAGCGTGATGCCCTTGGGGACGAACGCTCCGAACGACTGACCCGCCGAACCGGTGAGGGTGAAGTCGATCGTGCCGTCCGGCAGACCCTCGCCGCGGTAACGCTTGGTCACCTCGTGGCCGAGCATCGTGCCGACGGTCCGGTTGACGTTGCGCACGGCGATGGTGGCGCGCACGGGCTCGCCGTTCTCCAGCGCGGGACGTGCCAGCGCGATGAGCTCGTTGTCCAGCGCCTTGTCGAGACCGTGGTCCTGGGCGGTCGTGTTGTACAGCGAGGCGCCCTCAGGCAGAGCCGGCACGTGGAAGATCGGGCTGATGTCGAGACCCGAGGCCTTCCAGTGGTCGACCGCACGAGCGGCGTCGAGCACCTCCGCGTGACCGATCGCCTCGGCGAGCGTGCGGAAGCCCAGCTCGGCCAGGATCTCGCGCACCTCCTCGGCGATGTACTCGAAGAAGTTCACGACGAACTCCGGCTTGCCGGTGAAGCGCTCGCGCAACACCGGGTTCTGGGTGGCCACACCGACCGGGCAGGTGTCGAGGTGGCACACGCGCATCAGGATGCAGCCCGAGACGACGAGCGGTGCGGTCGCGAAGCCGTACTCCTCGGCACCGAGCAGCGCGGCGATCACGACGTCGCGGCCGGTCTTCAGCTGACCGTCGGTCTGCACGACGATGCGGTCGCGCAGGCCGTTGAGCAGCAGGGTCTGCTGGGTCTCGGCGAGACCGAGCTCCCAAGGACCACCCGCGTGCTTGAGCGAGGTGAGCGGCGAGGCACCGGTACCACCGTCGTGACCCGAGATCAGGACCACGTCGGCGTGCGCCTTCGAGACACCCGCGGCGACCGTTCCGACACCGACCTCGGCGACCAGCTTCACGTGGACGCGTGCTGACGGGTTCGCGTTCTTGAGGTCGTGGATCAGCTGAGCCAGGTCCTCGATCGAGTAGATGTCGTGGTGCGGCGGCGGGCTGATGAGGCCCACACCCGGGGTGCTGTGCCGGGTCTTGGCCACCCACGGGTAGACCTTGTGACCGGGCAGCTGACCACCCTCGCCGGGCTTCGCGCCCTGCGCCATCTTGATCTGGATGTCGTCGGCGTTGGTCAGGTACTCGCTCGTGACGCCGAAACGACCCGAGGCCACCTGCTTGATCGCCGAGCGACGCTCAGGGTCGTAGAGACGGTCGGAGTCCTCGCCGCCCTCACCGGTGTTGGACTTCGCGCCCAGCCGGTTCATGGCGATCGCGAGGTTCTCGTGCGCCTCCTGGCTGATCGAGCCGTACGACATCGCGCCGGTGCTGAAGCGCTTCACGATCTCCGAGATCGGCTCGACCTCGTCGATGTCGATGGGAGTGCGGTCACTCTTGAACCCGAACAGACCGCGCAGGGTCATCAGCTTCTCGGCCTGCTCGTCGACAGCCTTCGTGTACTGCTTGAACACGTCGTAGCGACCCTCGCGGGTGGCGTGCTGCAAGCGGAAGACGGTCTCGGGGTTGAACAGGTGCAGCTCGCCCTCGCGACGCCACTGGTACTCGCCACCGATCTCGAGCTCGCGGTGCGCCGGCGCGATGCCGTCGACCGGGTACGCCTTGCGGTGACGCAGCAGCACTTCCTGCGCGATGACATCGAGACCGATGCCGCCGAGCTTGGAGGTGGTGCCGGTGAAGTACTTGTCGACGAGCTCCTGGGACAGACCCAGCGCCTCGAAGATCTGTGCACCCGTGTAGGAGGCGACCGTCGAGACACCCATCTTCGACATGACCTTCACGACACCCTTGCCGAGCGCCTTGACCAGGTGCTTGACCGCGACCTCGGGCTCGACCTTCACGTAGAAGCCGTCGCGAGCCAGGTCCTCGACGGACTCCATGGCCAGGTACGGGTTCACCGCCGCGGCACCGAAGCCGATCAGCGTGGCGACGTGGTGGACCTCGCGGACGTCACCGGCCTCGACCAGCAGACCGACCTGGGTACGGGTCTTCTCGCGGACGAGGTGGTGGTGCACCGCGGCGGTGAGCAGCAGCGACGGGATCGGCGCCTTGGTGGCGTCGGCGTGACGGTCCGAGAGCACGATGACGCGCGCGCCGGCCGCGATGGCCTCGCTGACCTCAGCGCAGATCTCGTCCAGACGCGCGGCCAGAGCCTCGCCGCCGCCGTTGACGTCGTACAGGCCGCGGGCGACGTGGGTGATGAAGCCCGGGTGGTCGCCCTCGCGGTTGATGTGACGGATCTTGGTGAGCTCGTCGTTGGTGATGTACGGGAACGACAGCACGATCTGGCGGCACGACGCGGCCGACGGCTCGAGCAGGTTCGCCTCGGGTCCGATCGAGCCGTGCAGCGAGGTGACGAGCTCCTCGCGGATGGCGTCCAGCGGCGGGTTGGTGACCTGCGCGAACAGCTGAGCGAAGTAGTCAAACAGCAGGCGTGGGCGCTCGGAGAGGACCGCCACCGGGGTGTCGGTACCCATCGAGCCCAGCGGCTCACCGCCGGTGTTGGCCATCGGCGTGAGGATGACGCGCAGCTCCTCTTCGGTGTAGCCGAAGATCTGCTGGCGACGGGTGACCGATGCGTGCGAGTGCACGATGTGCTCGCGGTCCGCGATGTCCTCGAGCTTGATCAGACCGGCGTGCAGCCACTCGTCGTAAGGGTGCTCCTCGGCGAGGGCGGACTTGATCTCCTCGTCCTCGATGACTCGGTGCTCCTCGGTGTCGACCAGGAACATGCGGCCCGGCTGCAGCCGGCCCTTGCGCACGATCTTGGACGGCTCGATGTCGAGCACGCCGACCTCGGAGGCCAGCACGACGAGGCCGTCGTCGGTGATCCAGTAGCGGCTCGGGCGCAGGCCGTTGCGGTCCAGCACGGCACCCACCTGGGAGCCGTCGGTGAAGACGACACACGCAGGACCGTCCCAGGGTTCCATCACGGCGGAGTGGAACTCGTAGAACGCACGGCGCTTCTTGTCCATCTCGGTGTGGTTCTCCCACGCCTCGGGGATCATCATCAGCACCGCGTGCGGGAGCGAGCGGCCACCCATGTGCAGCAGCTCGAGGACCTCGTCGAACGAGGCCGAGTCCGAGGCGCCGGGCGTGCAGATCGGGAAGATCCGCTCGAGGTCGCCGGGGATGACGTCGGAGTTCAGGAGCGCCTCACGCGCCCGCATCCAGTTGCGGTTGCCCATGACGGTGTTGATCTCACCGTTGTGCGCGATGAAGCGGAACGGGTGGCTCAGCGGCCAGCTCGGGAACGTGTTCGTCGAGAAGCGCGAGTGCACCACGGCAACGGCCGACTCGACGCGCTCGTCCACAAGGTCGGGGAACACGTGGTCGAGCTGGTCCGTGGTGAGCATGCCCTTGTAGGCGATGGTGCGGCTGGACAGCGACGGGAAGTAGACGTCGGTCTCACGCTCGGCGCGCTTGCGCAGCACGAAGGCGAGGCGCTCGAGGTCCATGCCGGTGACGGCGCTGCC
>JBQCDC010000246.1:0-15217 GCA_051961575.1 Marmoricola sp. | reverse complement strand
TGTTGTTAGGTCCCGTGATCCCGTAGCCGACGTCGGTGATGGTGCTGCCCAGCGCGAGTGAGTCCACCGAACCGATCGGCGCGATCGGCAGCCGGCTAATCCCGGTGGGCATGTCGTCGGTGTTGAAGACGGCCACGGATATGTCTTCATCGCTGTACGCCGGGACCGCGGACGTGGAGGTGCCAAAACAGCACTGTCGGAACGCCGTGTTCCAGAACAGCTTCGCGTAGTGCACGACGACGCCAGGGTTGAACATCCCCGCGATGCTGCTTGAAGTGCTGTTCCAGTTGATGGCGTTCGGGTCGAAGGAGATGCCGACGACCTGCCCCTGGCCGCCGCCCCACCCGCAGTGCGACGCCGAGAGAAAAATCTCGCCGTAGGTCGAACTCTTCACCAGCGAACCGGAGCAGAGGCTGATGCCCTGGCTGGGGGTGTCCATCACCATGACGCCGATGTTGGGGTGCTGATTGCCGTCCACGACCCCGCCTTGAATCGCGGACGCGGACCCCATCAACGTGACCGACGCGCACGCGAGAGCGAGTAGGCAGGCACCCACGGCCCGGACATTGGTGATACGCCACCGCGCAGCATGACGACCCGACACGACAGCACCCCGCTCAACAGCCCTGATCAGATAGGAACCCAAGGCGTCGCCCCCACGCATTACGCAATCTAGGGCCAGATGCGACCGAGAAAACAGCGTGCTAACCCGCAACTATCCGTGACGGATAGGTGGGTCTGCGCCCTTGACGTTCCGCTCGCGACCCGATCCGACTGCGAGCGGCCAGGCGATCAGCCCTCAGCAGCCAGGATCGCCTTCAACACCCCGGGGTAGACGGCCTCGACATCGGAGAGCCGCAGCTCCTGGTGCGTTTGCCCACTGATCGTCACGCGCTGGGTGACTCCGGCCTCACGCAACACCTTGAAGTGATGGCTCGCCGTCGACTTGCTGATGCCGTCATACAGCGCCGCGCAGGCCACCGGTTCCCCAGCCGCTGCGAGCCGGGTGACCATGTCGAGCCGAACCGGATCCGCGAGCGCTGCCAGCACTTCCTGGATGCTGCCCACCGGTTCGGCGACGACCTCGTCCGTCGTAGTCATCGGTCGTCTCCTCTCGCGGTGTGAAGCAAAACACGGTTCGATAATTATCGAACGCGTGCTAGGTTCGATCTACATCGAACTTACCAGGAGATCCCGTGAGTATCCAGATCGCTCCGACGCAGTGGTCACTTCGCGTTCCCTCCTACCCCTTGGTGATGGCGCTGCTCGGGGTTTCGCTCGGGGTGTCCGGGGTGCCGGCGCCGCTCTACAGCGTCTACCAGGGCCAGTGGCACCTCGCGCCCATCACCACGACCGTCATCTTCGCGGTCTACGCCCTGGGCGCACTCGGTGGCGTGCTCCTCGCCGGGCCCCTCTCCGACCGTCTCGGACGCAAGCCACTCCTCGTGGGCGCCCTCATCGGAATGGTCCTCGGCCTGGTGGTCTTCATGACCGCCGACAACGTGGTCGCGCTGATCATCGCGCGGACGCTGCACGGCGCATCGGTCGGCACGGCGGTCGTCGCTGGTTCCGCCACTCTGCTCGACCTCCGTCCTGACCACGGCGCTCGCAATGGGCACCTCACCGGCATCGTCTTCAACTCGGGCATGGCCACCTCGGTCCTGAGCGTCTCTCTGCTCGCCCAGTACGGCCCGGCTCCGCTGGTCGTGCCCTACGCGGTGGTCAGTGGTCTCGTCGCCGTGATCCTGCTGGGTGTTCTCGCGATGGCCGAGACGCACGGAGGCAGGGGTGCGAGCCCGTTCCGCCTGGCGCGGCCGGCGGTGCCTGGCGCCATCCGCAGCGACTTCTGGTTCGCCGCCCTCGGCGCGATGGCCTCCTGGTCGGTGCTCGGCGTCTACCTCTCGCTCTTCCCTGCCTACGCGGCACACTCGACGGGGATCCACGGTCTCGTCTTCGGCGGTGTCGTGGTGGCGGCCATGGCCGGTTCCGCTGCCGTTGGTCAGGCTTTCTGGGGAAGCATCGAGGCCCGGCGGGCCGCGGTCATCGGCGATATCGCGATGGCCGTCGCCCTCGTCCTCGGCGTCCTCGCGCTCGCGAGTCATCAGGCAGCTTGGGTGCTCATCGATGCGTCCGTCCTGGGTGCCTCCTTCGGACTGGCGTTCGGCGGATCGCTGCGGCACCTCGGCGAGGTCGTCCCAGCTGCGAAGCGCGGCGAGATCATGTCGGCGTTCTACCTCTGCGCCTACACCGCGATGGCAGTTCCCACGGTCATCGCCGGGTGGGCGGCCACCCAGTGGGGCGTTGCCGCGGTGTTCCCCTGGTTCTCGTTGGGCGTCGCCGCAGCCTGCTTCGGCGCCGGTCTTCTCGGCCTGCGCAAGCGCTGACACACCCCGTTTTCAACCTGTTCATCCAACGTCTTCTGACACCAATTCCAGAAAACCCGTGACCAGAGGTCACATGCGGTCCAAACTGGAACCACGTCAAGAAGTACTAGCAGAACCAGCCCGGAGGACACCCCTCGGTCGGGCGGAGATCAACAGGAGAACGGCCATGATCCAAAACGGCCCACAGCGCCTCGACCCCACCGTCGAGAGCATCAAGGAACGGGTCGCCAAGGGCGAGCTTTCCGGAGCCGAAGGCCAGCGAATGATCGCCGAGCGTTGGGGCGTCGACCTCAGCCGAGTCCAGAGTGACTCAAACTCCCGCGAAGGCATGACCCTTTTCGACGCCACCGCGACCCAAGCTTACGACGACTACCTCAGCCACTGCATTCCGCCGAACGAGCTGAAGCAGCACCTCCGCGGGCACCAGTTCTTCGTGCCGTTCCCCAAGGGCGCCTGATCAGTCGACCTTGATCGTGCTGGTGTCGATCACGAATCGATACCGCACGTCCCCGGCCACGACACGGTCGTAGGCCGCATCCACCTGGTCCGCCGAGATCGTCTCGATCGTCGCGCCCAGGTTGTGCGCCGCTGCGAAGTCGAGCATCTCCTGCGTGGCCGGGATTCCGCCGATGTTCGAGCCGGCCAGCACCTTCGAGCCACCGACCACGGCGAACGCCGGCAGGTCGTAGTTCTCCGTCGGGATGCCGAGGTTCACCATCGCACCGAGCGGCTTCAGCATGGCCAGGTACGCAGGCATCGGAAGCGGTGCGCTGACGGTGTTGACGATCAGGTCGAACCGACGCCGGTTCTCCTTGAGCACCGTCGGGTCCGCGGTGGCCAGGTAGCTGTCGGCACCAAGCTCCAGCGCGTCGGCCTTCTTGGCCTCACTGCGCGAGAGCACCGTGACCTCGGCGCCCATCGCATGCGCGAACTTCACGGCCATGTGTCCGAGGCCGCCGAGTCCGACCACCGCGACCTTCTTGCCAGGCCCGGCACCCCAACGCTTCAACGGGGTCCAGGTGGTGATGCCGGCGCAGAGCAGGGGAGCCGCCTCGTCGAGGCCGATGCCCTCCGGGATCCGCACGGCGAACCGCTCGGACACGACGACCTGCTTGGCGTACCCACCGTAGGTCGGGGTGCCGTCGTAGTTGCGACCGTTGTAGGTCGCGACGGAACCGACCTCGCAGAACTGCTCCTCGCCGTCCTTGCAGTACTCGCACTCCCCGCACGAGTCGACCAGGCAGCCCACGCCGACCCGATCGCCGACCTTGTGCCGCGTCACGGCGGCGCCGACCGCGGCAACCGTGCCCGCGATCTCGTGGCCGGGAACCATCGGGAAGATCGCGCTGCCCCACTCCTCGCGCACCTGGTGGATGTCGCTGTGGCAGATGCCCGCGTAGGCGATATCGATGACGATGTCGTTGTCCCGCAGGTCGCGGTGCTCGATGGTGCGGGTGACGAAGGGTGCGCCTGCCGATTCGGCGACGATCGCTTCGGTCTTGATGCTCATGGGGAGTCCTCCGGGTTCTCGGGAACGATGGATTTGATCTTCTCAGGCGACATGGCGAACACGACGGGGGCCGCTTCCGCGACGGACTGCAAGTACCTCTCGGGTGTCGTGACGTCCTTTTCAGCGACGAGGTAAAGCGCGTTCAGGTAGTCAGAAGGCGCCAGCTCCGGCGACGGCGACCGGACCATCCAGAACTCGGTACGTCCCTCCTCCAGCCACTCCGGCCGCGTCTCCGGGAGCGAGCGCCGATGCTCGCTCGGCCAGAAGTCGGCGACCTCAGTGAGGCCGGTCAAGGAGTCGATCATGGTGAAGCCTTCGGCTTGCAGCTCGACCACCCCAGGTGGGAGGAGATCGAGGTAGTGCTGGGGCTGAACTCCGGCAGTGGCACGACGGAGCACGCCGATGATCACCTCAGGTTGGTCCGAGTGGCGGTTATCGGATCTCGCGAAGCGTTCAGTGGCTGAGGCGTCGTCGCCCGAGTCCCACAAGCCGCGACACTCGTCGCACAGGGCGAGGTCCGCGCCGTAGGTGTAACCCTCGCCGTAGATCCGGAACGCACGCTTGTCTGCGTGTAGCTCATAGACCCACTGGCCGCTCTGCTCGCCGCAGATGGTGCACTGCACGTCACCACGTTAGCCCGCGTTCTCCGCGATCACAGAAGGTGCGGAGGTCCGGTTGGCCAGAGCGTTGACGACCAGCACGATCAGCAGACCCACTCCCGCGTAGACCCCGAGCACCACGAACGGCCCTGCGGTCGACGCGCCGGGGAAGTAGAGCGCGTCGCGCACGACGGTCGCTCCAGCCCCGGGAGGAAGCAGCTTGCCGATCACGTTGCCGGCCTGCGGCAGCATCTCGGGTGCGATCGAGGCGCCCGAGATGATCAGGCCGAGCGTGAAGTAGATGCCGCCGAGCAGGGAACCGGCTGCGCCCACCAGGACAACCGCCGCGGCGATCGAGGCCGTGACCGCCAGGGACACGAGCGCCAGGCCCCAGAACAGCTTGCCGTGGTTGGCCCCGCTGCCGACGCCGAACGCGGACATGGCGAGCAGCGCGACGGCCGAGGACGCGATCGCGTAGACCACGAGCAGCGCTGCGTGCCCGACACCGCGGATCGCCGAGCGCCGGGTGAGTCCGCCCAGCCTGCCGAGCGCGAGCGAGGCGATCGACCCGCCGAGACAGATCGCCTGGATGATGAAGCTCAGCGAGCTACCGGCGCTGTCGTCCTTGGGCAGAGGCACCACGTCTTGGATCGTGGGTGGTGTCGCAAGGGCGGCGGCCATCTGCGCCGGAACCGGCTTGCCGGCTTGGGAGATCTGCGCGACCTGTTTCGCGATCTCCTGCTGATAGGCCGCCGTGAAGCTGGACCTCAGCAGGTTCGCCACCGAGGGAGCCGCGGCGGACGCGACGTAGAGCGTCGGGTTATTGCCGTTGAAGACCACGCCGCCGTAGGCCTTGCGGTCCTTGATCGCTTTGGTGAGCGAGGCCGCATCGGCGTAGGTCTCGACCTTGAACTGGTGGTCCTTCTCCAGCGACGGCGCCAGCTGCGCGTGTTGAGCCGCACTGCCGACCAGACCCACCGGCAGGTCGTGCGGGTGCGGCGAGTGCGCCATCGCCAGGTAGTACAGGCCGAGAAGCAGCTGGATCAGCGCGCCGACGACGGCGACCGCGATGCCGAGCTTGGAGACCTTGCGGATCTTCTGGATGTCGTGACCGGCAACGGCGTCATTCATGCCCGACAGCATTCCGCACCGGGAATCGCTGGTCGAACCGCAGAAGGGGACCGTGCAGAATGGCGCCCATGGCGGGCCGGCATGCAGCGAGCGACTATGCAGCCGCACCGCACCACGTCGGCGAGCACCTCGAGGTCGCTCGTGACAGCGGCCCGTTCTGGGCCTACTTGGACAGCTTCACGTGGCCCCGCTACGCGAGGGACTTCTTCACCGCCGAGCAGCTCCGGTGGATCATCGGGTTCGTCTGTGCGGTGGTGATCATCGTCGGCGGCGTGGTTCGGATGTTCACCGATCCGGGGTGGTCGTCGCTCGGCCTGATCATGATGGGCGCCGCGGTCGCCGTGCTCAGCTTCATCGGCCCCCTGGTGCTCGACCTGTTGTTCGCCTACGCCGGTGGATTCCTGCACAAGCTGCATCGACCGCGCGGGCGACGTCGCCGCCGTCGTTAGCCGAGGCGGTCCTCGGGAGAGTTCGGTAGGAACTGGGCCGAGATCTCGGGCCAAGCGCCGTCGATCACCTCGGCGATGTTGATCCGACGGGCCTTGCGCACGTGCGGCTTGTCGAGCTCCTTCTGCACGAAGCGCAGCAGGAACCGGCGCAGTTCCGTGTCGATGCCGGCCATCTTCTGGAGCACGGCCGAGCGCCGCGCCTCGCTCTTGATGTTCACGATGAGCTCGTCCTCGCGCGGCTCGATCAGGTCCCACACGACCGTCAGCGGCTCCTCGAGCCGCAGCACGATGCCCAGCGGAACCAGCACCTCGGCGTGGAAGCGGTGCACGTCGATGTGCAGGTCGATCTCGAAGGTGACGTCGACGGGCAGCGACACCTTGTAGGCGACCATCGGGCCGGGCAGCGTCTCTCCGTAGGTCGGCATGAACGTACCGGTCGCGGTCAGGGTCGCCATCTTGCGACCGGGGCCGGCGCCGATCGGGCCCAACCGGAGGTCATCGCCGAGGATGCGATCGATCGACTGGAGGATGCGATCCAGGTGGAGAACGTCGCGCAGGAAGCGCTCGCCGAAGGCCTCGTACGCCATGTGGACGCGTGCCTCTTCGGTGGCGGCGGGCGCCTCGGCAGGCGTTTCGGCCGCGGTCTCTGGCTCCAGAGCCTCGTCTACCGCCTCATTCACGGCCCCGATCATGCCGTATCCCCCTCGGGGGCGCTGACGAACAACATGCTCACCGCCGGAACTCGGGTTCGGTGCGATTCGTTAATCTGGATGTACAACAAGCTCCCTAGGAGGGGACGATGCAGAGCCGTAATCCAGTCTTCGCGCGTGCGGAAGGCTTCAACGGTCAAGCCAACGCGTACGGCAATCAGACCTACGCGGGCAACGGGCAGGCTTACGCGGGCTACGGCCAGCCGAACGCCTATGGCATGCCGACCACCCACATGGCGGTGGACGAGCGTCGCATGACGATCGACTCGGTAGTGCAGAAGACCGGCATCACGCTGCTGGTCGTGTTCCTAGCGGCGGCGATCACCTGGATCGGCACCGGTGACATCACCGACCCGAACGCGGTCCGCAACATCGGCGCCCTCGCCGGCATCGGTGCGCTCGGCGGCTTCATCCTCTCCATGGTCAACTCGTTCAAGCGCGTGGTCAGCCCTGCGCTGGTTCTTGCCTACGCGGCGCTCGAGGGCGTCTTCATCGGCGCGCTCAGCAAGGTGCTCGACCACGTCGTGGGCACCCGGACCGTGGACGGCGTCACCACCACGACCGGCTCCAGCGGCGTCGTGATCATGGCGGTCCTCGGCACCTTCGCCGCGGTCGCGGGCACCCTGGCGGCGTACAAGTTCTTCAACATCCAGGTCGGCGCCAAGTTCCGCACATGGGTCATCGCGGCCACCTGGGGCTTCGTGGGCGTCGCGCTCTTCGACTGGATCTTCAGCGCCTTCGGCAGCAGCTTCGGCTTCAACGACCCGTTCACGGGCATCGGCTTCATCGCCAGCCTCATCGGTCTGGGCCTCGGTGTATTCATGCTGATCCTCGACTTCGACTTCGTCGAGCGTGGTGTGGCCGCAGGACTGCCGGACCGCGAGTCCTGGCGAGCCGCCTTCGGCCTCACCGTCACGATCATCTGGATCTATATCGAGCTGCTGCGGATCATCGCCGCACTTCGAGACAACTAGCACCCCGGAGGTTGAGGAGCCGCGAAGCGGCGTCACGAAACCTCAGAACGGCCCCGGAGATTCCGGGGCCGTTCTGCGTCCCCAGGACCTATGCCTGACAGAGTGGAGCCATGGAGTACGCGAACTCGCTTCTGGACCTGATCGGCAACACCCCGCTGGTCAAGCTGAACCGAACGGCCGAGGGGACCGGCACCACCGTGCTGGCCAAGGTCGAATACCTGAACCCGGGCGGTTCGGTGAAGGACCGCATCGCGGTCAGGATGATCGACGCGGCCGAGGCATCGGGAGAGCTGAAGCCCGGCAGCACGATCGTCGAGCCGACGTCGGGCAACACCGGCGTGGGACTCGCGCTGGTCGCCCAGCAGCGCGGCTACAAGTGCATCTTCGTCTGCCCCGACAAGGTCAGTGAGGACAAGCGGAACGTCCTCAAGGCCTATGGCGCCGAGGTCGTGGTCTGCCCGACCGCCGTCGCTCCGGAGCACCCGGACTCCTACTACAACGTCTCCGACCGGCTCGTCCGCGAGACGCCGAATGCCTGGAAGCCCGACCAGTACTCCAACCCGAACAACCCCGCCTCGCACTACGAGACCACCGGCCCGGAGATCTGGCGCCAGACCGACGGCAAGATCACGCACTTCGTCGCGGGCATGGGCACCGGTGGCACGATCAGCGGCGTCGGGAAGTACCTCAAGGAGCAGAACCCCGCCATTCAGATCGTCGGCGCCGACCCCGCGGGGTCGGTCTACTCCGGCGGCACCGGGCGCCCCTACCTCGTCGAGGGCGTGGGTGAGGACTTCTGGCCCGACACCTACGACCGAACGATCGTGGACCGGGTCATCGAGGTCTCCGACGCGGACTCGTTCGCCTTCACGCGCCGCCTTGCCAAGGAGGACGGACTACTCGTCGGCGGGTCCTCGGGCATGGCCGCTTTCGCTGCGGTCCAGCTCGCCGAGGAGCTCGACGACCCCGACGCGGTCGTGGTGGTGCTGCTGCCCGACTCCGGTCGCGGCTACCTGACCAAGGTCTTCAACGACGACTGGCTGGCGCAGTACGGCTTCCTCCCGCCGAGCGGCTCGACGACGGTCGGTCAGGTGCTGCGCGCGAAGAGCGGCGACATTCCGGCGTTGGTGCATACGCACCCGAACGAGACCATCGCGGAGGCGATCCACATCCTGCGCGAGTACGGCGTCTCCCAGATGCCGGTCGTTCGGGCGGAGCCGCCCGTGATGGCGGCCGAGGTGGCCGGGTCGGTATCGGAACGCGTGCTGCTCGACGCGCTGTTCGCAGGTTCGGCCAAGCTGGCCGACCAGGTCGAGCAGCACATGAGCCCGCCGCTGACGACGGTCGGCTCCGGTGCAGATGTCGGAGAGGCCGTCTCAGCTCTGGTCGACACCGATGCGCTGCTCGTTCATGAGGACGGACGGCCGATCGGCGTGCTCACTCGCCAGGACCTGTTGGGTTTCATCGCCTCTTAGGTCGCGTAGATGCGACTGAGCCAGCTGGTGACCTCCGGCGCGAGTGCGGTCAGCTTCGGTGCCGGCTCGGTGTCGAGAGCATCGGAGGCGATCTGCCGGATGGCGTAGACGCCGCCGAGGAAGGCCGAGTGCGGAAGCCGGTCGCGCTTGGATCGTCCGCCGAACTCGGCGCGGTGTCGGTCGGCCAGAGCTTGCGCGAAGAGCTCGAGTGAGTCCCGTCGCCACTGTCGTGCGCCCGGACCAACCGCGTCCATCTCGACCTGGAACGCTCGTCCGACCACTGGATCGGACTCCAGCGTCGACAGGTACGCCGCGATGACGTCGGCGAGGACGTCGGCAAAGGGAGCTTGGCGCGCGAGTGCGGCACTGACCGAGCTCAGCAGCACGTTGATGAAGCGCTCGTACGCCGCGAGGGCGCAGGCCTCCTTCGAGTCGAACACCGCATAGAAGGCAGCGCGCGAGATCGCTGCCCGGGCTGCGATGTCAGCGATCGTCACGCCATCGAAGCCGTTGGCCGCCATCAGCTCGGTCATTGCGATCATCACGCGCTCGCGGTGGGTGGCGGCGATGTCTTCACGCTCGAGCGTGTGCCGGCCGCGCGGCAGGGATGCGGGCGTGGTGAAGAAGACGCCCTCGGTGATGGGGAGCACCTCGCCGGTCGTCATGGCCGTCACCGTACCGGCCAGCGTCATCGCCACGGCTCAGTCAGGCAGCGCGATCGAGAGCTTCGATGCGGCACCGAGCTCGATCGTGTGCCGGACCAAGGCCATCGAGATCGAGCGCATCCGGTCGAAGTCGATCTTGTCGACGGTCGAGATTCCTGCGTTGAGCAGGTAGGTCGGCCCGGTGATGTAGTTCGAGTTGGGCAGATTGCCGCCGCTGTACAGGTAGGTGCCCTCGCCGGGATACATCAGGGGCGGGTACTTCCCCTCGATCAGACCGGCAGCTCCGGTCAGCACCGACGTCGGGTCGGAGAGGTTGAGGATGAAGGGGTTGGGCACGAATGGCCGAGCTACCACGCCTGGAGCCGCGCCGGCGTTGGTCAGGAGATGCGCGTCGGCTCGGACCGGCGCCTGGCCTCCCGAGGAGAAGAACGCCGCGGTCTCGTACCTGCCGGTCGGCTTCAGGTCGCCGTCGGCATCGGGCAGCCACTCGAGCGCGCCGAGGTGCTCGACCGTGGTGGTCGCCGCGATCGACGGCACCAGGTCCTTCGCATGCCGTTGCAGGAAGTTCATGGAACCCAGGCCGTTGTAGAAGTGGCCGGTCACGAGTGCGATGAGCACGGTGCGCGGGAGCGAGGCGCGCGGCAGTCGGGACAGGTACTGGGCCGCACCGAGGATGCCGAGCTGTCCGTTCTCCTCCAGGCCGTTGGAGCCGTCGGTGTGCGTGTGCAGCATGACGGTCTCGGAGGACGCGCCCGGGATGACGCCGAGGATGTTGTGCGTCAGCACGTTGGCGACCTGTGCCTGGAGGACGATGGTCGCCTTGGTCGATCCGCCGGCGGCCTCCTTGAGCGTCTTGCCGGTCTCGCGGTCGACGTACAGGCTGGGCAGCTCGTGGAAGGCGCCGTCGTACGGGAAGTACTGGCCTTTGGTCCACGTCTCGTTGAGGTTGAGAACCCCGATCGTGCCGACGGCACCCAGAGCCTTGAGTGCGGCGAGCATCGCGCCCATCTCGTTGAACCATGGCCGGACATAGGGCGTCAGTGGGTTGAGCTGGTGGTGCGGGTCGTAGATCGTGCCGGGGTAGGAGAGTGCCTCGAACACGCCGATCGTGGCCGGGACGACGGGCACGTCGTAGATGACGATCTTGCCCTTGATGCCGGTCAGGGCGAGCACGTTGGCCGGGCTGAGGTCGGGACCGAGGTACACGGTCTGTGCGGTGATTCCCTCGGGTCCGGTCACGCCGCTGTAGGGCACGTAGGCGGGCGCTGGCAGCGAGGTCGATCCGAGCTTGAGCGCCCAGTTCGTAGCCAGCCAGCGGCGCATCGGTATCGCCTCGAGCTGCACGTTCGAGACGCCGGTCGATTGGAGCTGCTGGGCGAGTGTGCGCACGTACGACTCGTGGGTCGGTGAACCCGTGGCGCGTAGGCCGAGCCGGTCGAGTGCGGCGCCCCATTGCCTGAACTGGGACGTGGGAATGAACTGGCTCGGGTCGACCTGCAAGGCGTTGGCCGCGCCGAGGCGAGCGCTGGGCCAGGGCGTCGTCGAGGCCGCGGCAGGGGAGGCCGCAGCCACGCTGGCCGCGACGACGCCTGCGCCCATCAGCAGGCTGCGTCGGGAGATCTCGTGCTCGAGGGTCATGGCACCACCATAAAAGAAACAGAGCGTACTTTTATCGAACTGTAGGAGACGTCCGGTGGTTTGGGCAAGGGGTCATCGGGACGGAGCTAGGTGATGGCTACGCAGCCAGGCGGTCACGTTCGTGACCCACTGCGTGACGGACCGATGCGACATGAAGGAGTGGCCGGTGTTGGTGAGGACGAACTGGCTGACGTCGCAGCGGCAGTTCTGCCGCCAGGCCGACAGCTCGAGGGTGTTCGCGTCGCCCGGCATCATCGTGTCGTGGTCACTGTCGGCGAGGAGGACCGGCGTTGCGCCCGTCGCGGGGATGAAGAGCAGGTTCATCAGAATCTGTGATGGGTACGAGCGGGTCTCGGCGTCCGGTGTCGCGACCGCGTTCGCCGGATTGCAGAGCACCGTGGCCGCTGTCGACAGTGCGCCCGGTCGCCAGAGCATGAACTGCTCGCAGGCGGAGCGGGTCGGCAGGGGATTCGAGTAACCGGCCGGTGGCTTCGGTGCGGGACGATCGCCCGCCGTCGAGCCGACCGGGACGTAGTGCGGGTCCGAGGTCGAGGTCTGTGAACCCGCGAGCGACAGAAGCGCGGCGTCGCCTGGCGGATTGAGTGAGACCAGCCCGCTCGGTGCGTTCGCTACGACGAGGGCAGCGACATCGTGGAATCGCCCTGGGTAGCCCGCGACCAGGACGCCGCCCGAGCTGTGCCCGATCAGGGCCACGTTCCGCGAGCGGGGCTGAGGAGTGGGAGTGGAGCCGGCGCAGGAGGTGATGGTGGACGGTCGAACGGCGTAGTGGCCGCGGTGGATCTGCACGACGATCTGGTGCAGCACCAGCTGTTGGGCCGGAAGGGTCAGATCCTTCGGATTGCCGGAGTAGCGGCTGTGCTTGTAGCCGAGCCGGTCGTAGGTGAAGACGAGATAGCCGGCCCTCGCGAGCATGCGGGCGGGCGAGGCCGTCGGCACCAGGTCCCAGGTGTCCGCGGAGGAGTCGATTCCATGCACCAGCAGGACCGCGGGCGTGCTCGCAGTCACGGTGCCCGTGGAGTAACGACGGCCGAAGAGGCTGACGCCGACGCCGTTGGGTCCGATCACTCGGAAGCAGGTCGTCTGGATGTGGAGCGGAGTCGACGCAGCGTTGGCGGGAAGCGCGGTGAGGCACCAACAGGCCATCCCCAGCACCAGAATCAAGCCGATTCGCATGCGTGGTTTCGGCGTGCCGCGCACTCGTCGCATGGACAGCTCCTCAATAGAAGTACTGAAGAGTTTTTCTATCATGGCGCCGAGTTGCGGCCAAGAGTCAGTGATTCTGCAGAGGTTCCTGTGTTTTCCTGCGGCGCACGTGTCAGCCCACCTAGTCTCGTTTCTGGGAGTGGATGCGCGCGGATGCTGACCCGTCCGTGCGCTAGCTCGCCGCCGTCGATGCCGACCAGCCCCTCCGGGTTGCCCTCCAAGGCGTCGATGGCGGGTTGCTGGGGAGGCCGGCCCGCCTGCTTGCCTCCCCAGCAGCCGCGAAGGGGCTAAGCGCCGAATCGCTGCTGCAGATCGGCGTAGCTGATCGCACCGTCCAGGAAGCCCAACGTTCCCGTCTCCAACAGCTCACGGCCGGCTCGTTCGAGCTGCGTCAGCATCGCGCGCGCCAAGCTGCCACCCAGGCTGATCCGCCTCACCCCGAGTGAGAACAGGGTCGGGGCGTCGATCGCGTTCGCCAACCCGGCCACGATGTTGAGCGGACCGGGGATCGTGGCGGCGAGTCGGCTGATCGTCTCCGCATCGACCACTCCGGGCACGAAGATGCAGTCGGCTCCGGCCTCGAGATAGCGATCGGCGCGCTCGACGGTCTCCTCGAACGGGTCCTCGCTCGACCGCGCGAAGTAGGTGTCGGTGCGGGCGTTCAGCACGAAGGTGCCGCTGGGAGCCGCGGCGCGAGCTGCCGCGATGCGTTCGACGGCCTCCTCGATGTCGAACAACCGGCCCTCGACGGCGTCCTCGATGTTCGTACCGACGACTCCGAGTGCTGCGGCAGCGGCGACGGTCGCCCCGACCTCGTCTGCGGTGTCGCCATAGCCGGCCTCGAGGTCCGCGGTGACCGGCACGTCAACGGCTGCGACGATGCGAGCGACGTGCTCGAGCATCGTGTCGCGATCGAGGTCGCCGCCGTCAGGGACGCCGAGCGACCAGGCGATTCCGGCGCTGGTGGTGGCGATGGCCGCGAAGCCGGCCTGCTCGAGGATGCGTGCCGAGCCGGCGTCCCAGGCGTTCGGGAGGACGAAGCCAGGGCCCGTGTGCAGGGCGAGAAGCGCTGCTGCCTTGTCAGTGGACACGGGCTCATCATGGGCGATGCGGGTCGCCAGCGACACCCCTGGGCGGATCAGACCAAGCCGGTGGCGTCGAACATCCACGACGTGTCGGCGGTGGCCAGCGCCTCCATCCAGTCGGCGGGAGCCGCGTTGGCGACCGCGCCGAAGTCCCAGTAGTCCTTCCAGAGCGCGACCTTGCCGTCGCGCACGCGGTGAACGCTGACGAAGGGCAGCTCGACGACCTCTCCTGATGAGAACGTCCACGTCTCGGAGTGCTCGTACATGACGACGTCACCGTCAGCCACCAGGAGCCCGTCGTGGTTCGCGTAGTCGGCCAGGTCGCGTAGTCCAACCTGGAGCCGTTTGATGATGTCGACCGGGCCGCGTGCCGCGGCCGTCGGTCCGACGGGGACGTCGAGGTAGATGCAGTCGTCGGTGAGGTGATCGCCGAGGGTGCTCCAGTCGCGGGCCGAGAGCGTGCGCCACATGCCGAGTACGGCGTCGCGAGGATCCATCATGCCTCCTTGGTCGGAGTGGGTCGGTCGTCGGTGAAACGAGCGGGCCGGCCTTCCTTGCGGGCGCGCGTCGCCTCCTCGAAGTTGTCGGTCAGCAGACGCAGGTAGAGCTGCCCGATCCCTTCGAGCGGCATGTAGGACTCGAGTGAGCCCGCCGCGATGCCGGCGTGCAACGACCGCTTGGTCATCTCGATGCCGGGCTGCGACAGCTCGGCGATCCGCACGCCGACCCCGACCGCCGCGTCGACAACGGGATCGGCCAGTCTCGAGACCAGCCCGATGCGAGCGGCTTCCTCGGCGTCGACGTCGCGACCGGTGAACATCATGTCGGCGGCATGGCTCGATCCGACCGCGCGGGGGAGCAGGTAGCTGAGCCCGAGCTCACTCGCGGTGAGTCCGTTGTTGATGCCGGCTGCGCGGAAGTAGGCCTCACGCGACGCGATCCGAACGTCGCAGGCAAGCGCCAGACACAGCCCTCCGCCGATCGCGGCGCCATTGATCGCGGCGATGACCGGTTGGTGCAGTCTGCGGATGGTGGCGATGACGTCCTCGAGCACCTCGAGCGATCGCAGCGCGTAGGCCGGCCGAGTCAGCCCGTCGGCGTGAGGAGGTCGGCCGGCCGACTTCTGGTCGGCGCCGGAGCAGAAGCCTCGGCCGGCGCCGGTGATGACGATGGCGCGCACGCTGTTGTCGCGGCCGAGTTCGGTGAGCTTCTCCTGGACCGGCACCATCACGTCGAAGGCCATGGCGTTCATGCGCTCGGGCCGGTTGAGGGTGACCACCGCGACGCCCGGGGCCGGACGATCGATCTCCACGAATGACGTCATCGACGCTCCTTGCCTGGGCGGGGTTGCTCCACACTAGAACGTGTTCTAG
>JBQCDC010000245.1:0-2100 GCA_051961575.1 Marmoricola sp. | reverse complement strand
GCCACACTCGCGATGGTGGTGTCGAGGAAGGTCAGGAAGAGAACGCCGCACAGGGCGAACAAGGCAAGGCTGCGTCCCGCCTGTGTCGATGTGCGCTTCGACGGGTGATGCAGAGCGATGGTCATGCAGACCTCCGAGTTGCCTGTTCCCAGATATCCGGAGCCGTTCTCAGTTTCTACGTTAGCCGCTGGCATAGACATTCCTATGGAGCGCCTACCCACTAGCCTCAACGGCATGCCCGAGATCGACATTCCGCGCGCGCCCCAGATCGCCGGCGCCGAGCACATCCACTCCGGCAAGGTCCGCGACCTCTATCGGCTCACCGAGGGTGCTCATGAGGGCTCGCTGCTGATGGTGGCCAGCGACCGGATCTCGGCTTTCGACTTCATCCTCCAGCCCGGGATCCCGGACAAGGGCGAGATCCTCACGCGCATGAGCCTCTGGTGGTTCGAGCAGCTGGGAGTCCCGAACCACGTGATCAGCACGGACGTGCCCGCCGAGGTCGCGGGTCGTGGAGTGATCTGCAAGCCGCTGGACATGTTCCCCGTCGAGTGCGTGGCCCGCGGCTACCTCACGGGCTCGGGCCTCGTCGACTATCGGGCGAGTGGCGAGGTCTGTGGCATCGCGCTGCCGGCCGGCCTCGAGGATGGAAGCCGGCTGCCCGACCCGATCTTCACGCCGGCTACGAAGGCCGAGCTGGGCGACCACGACGAGAACGTCTCCTATGAAGCCGTGGCCCGGACCGTCGGCGATGCAGACGCTGCTGAGCTGCGCGATCGCACGCTGAGCATCTACGCCAAGGCCGAGCAGATCGCTCGCGAACGCGGCATCATCCTGGCCGACACCAAGTTCGAGTTCGGTCGCGATCGGCAGACGGGCGAGATCACCCTGGCCGATGAGGTGCTGACGCCTGACTCGAGCCGGTTCTGGCCCGCCGACGAGTGGCTGCCGGGCCGAGCGCAGCCGTCCTTCGACAAGCAGATCGTGCGGAATTGGCTGCTCTCACCCGATGCCGGCTGGGACCGCGCAGGAGACAACCCGCCGCCCGCGCTCCCCGCCCACGTCGTGGCCCTCACGCGCGCCAAGTACGTTGAGGCCTACGAGCGTCTCACGGGGCTGACCTTCTAAGGAGCGTCGCATGAGCTACACCGTTTCGTCCTCGCACACCTTCGCCACCACGCCCGAACGCGCCTGGGACGTGATCGTCGAGGCGCCCCTGCAGAGCATCTTCAACCACCGCTCGGGTCCGATCCCGGCGGTCAAGGACATGCAGGAGGAGGAGCCGTGGGGCCGGGCCGGCGCGGTGCGCACGGTGCTGCTCGCCGACGGAACCTCCAACCTCGAGTCGCTGATCAGCGCGAGCCGACCCGATGACTACCGCTACGAGCTCACTGCGTTCACCGGACCGATGAAGGCACTGGTCAGCAAGGTCGAGGGCCGCTTCGACTTCCAGCCGCAGGGCGACCAGACCGTGGCGACCTGGACCTGGGTGCTCCACCCGACCAACGCGATCACGGGCCTCGCACTCCCCGTGCTCGGCTTCTTCTGGAAGGGCTGGGCCAACAAGATGTGGCCGAAGTTCGCTTCTCGGATCTAGGCGCGGGTCAACCACTCCTGGACCCCGGTGTCGACGCCGGGGATGTCGCGCCGGACGGTTCCGGCGATCTCGGCGACGGTCACGGCCGCCAGCTCGCGCCGCCAGGCCGCTTCGGCCTTGTACATGACGCTCGCGATCTGACACGGTCGCGCGCACGCCTCCGGGCCCGCCGCGAGCGGACCCTTCTGCCGGATCTCCGTGCAGCGGAAGGCATGCGCTGACCCTTCGACCGCTTCGACGACGTCGAGAACCGTGATGTCTGCCGGGTCGCGGGCCAGCGTGAATCCACCGCGAGGCCCCGACGTCGAGGTCACGATTCCGGCCTTGACCAGCGCCTGAAGCTGCTTGTTCAGATACGTCGAGCCGAGCTCGTGCAGCGCCGCGAGTCGCGTGGTGGGCACGAGCTGCGGCGAGGCCCAGTGCAGCTCGAGGCAGGAGTGGAGGGCCCACTCGACTCCGACGCTCATCTTCATGGACAACAGACTACCTGTGTTCTACGCTAT
>JBQCDC010000244.1:0-7145 GCA_051961575.1 Marmoricola sp. | reverse complement strand
GGGCCCGGTCGGATCGGCCGTCGGCCAGATCGCCAAGGTCAAGGGCGCTCGCGCCGTCGGTATCGCAGGTGGTGCGGAGAAGTGCCGCATCCTCACCGAGGAGTTCGGGTTCGATGCGGCCATCGACCACCGCTCGCCGACGTTCGCCGACGACCTGAAGTCGGCCACTCCGGACGGCGTCGACGTGTACTTCGAGAACGTCGGCGGAAGCGTCGGGGCGGCGGTCATGCGGCGGATGAACCGGTACGGCCGCGTGCCCGTCTGTGGCTTGGTCGCTGACTACAACGCCACCGAGGCGCCTGCCGGCCCGGACCAGCAACCGGCCTACGTTCGCCGCATCCTGACCCTGAGCCTGACCGTCCGTGGCTTCATCCAGGACGAGTTCATTCCGACGCACCACGAGAACTTCCTCCGCGACATGAGCGGATGGATCGCGGACGGCTCGGTTCGCTACCGCGAGGACGTCGTCGAAGGCCTGGAGAACGCGACCGAGGCGTTCCGGGGCTTGCTGACCGGTCGCAATGTTGGCAAGTTGCTCATCGGAGTAGGCGCCGATCCCACCAAGGAGTGAACAGGCCCGTGAGCGCGATTGAGAGTGTCCGAGGTCCGATCGATTCCGCCGACCTCGGCACGACGCTGATGCACGAGCACGTCTTCGTGCTCACGCCCGACATCCAGCAGAACTACCCGGAGAACTGGGGCGACTGGGACACCCGAGTCGACGATGCGGTGAGTCGCCTCGAGGCCGTCTACGACGCGGGCATTAGCACCATCGTCGACCCGACCGTCGTGGGCCTTGGCCGCTACATCCCCACGATCCAACACATCGCCGAACGGGTTCGGATCAACATCGTGGTCGCCACCGGCGTCTACACGTACGAGGACGTGCCGTTCTTCTTCCACTACCGCGGGCCCGCCCTTAACGAGGCCCTCGGCATGGAGATCCCCGACCCGATGGTCGACATGTTCGTCAAGGACATCACCGAGGGCATCGCCGGCACCGGCGTGAAGGCCGGGATGCTCAAGTGCGCGATCGACGCGCCTGGGCTCACTCCTGGAGTCGAGCGGGTCATGCGAGCGGTCGCGAAGGCACACCTCGCCACCGGAACGCCGATCACGGTCCACACGCACCCGACCACCCAGACCGGACTGCTCGTGAAGCGGGTCATGTGCGACGAGGAAGGTGTCGATCCGTCGCGGATTGTCCTCGGCCACAGCGGCGACACCACGGACTGCGATCACCTGCAGGCGCTCGCGGATCTCGGCTTCGTCCTGGGCATGGACCGCTTCGGCATCAACCTGGACACGACGTTCGAGGCTCGCGCCGACACCCTCATCGAGATGGTGCGCCGCGGCTACACGAACCAGATGGTGCTCAGCCAGGACGCGTCCTGCTACATCGACTGGATCGACCCGAACGTGATGGCCTTCCTGCCGCAGTGGCACTACACGCACATCGTCGAAGAGGTCGTGCCCTACGTGCTCGAGCGTGGCGTGACCCAGGAACAGATCGACACCATGTTCGTCGACGTGCCGCGTCGCTTCTTCGAGGGCTAGAGGAACGTCTTCCCCTCGCCGCGATAGGTCGGCACGGTCACCGAGATCGCCTCGCCGCTGACAAGGTGCAGCTGGTCGACGTGCTCGCAGAGCTCGCCAGCCTTGGCGTGCCTGAACCACACCCGGTCGCCGATCTTCAGACCCTTCACGCCCTTGCCGGTCAGCGGCGTCTGTACCTCACCGGCACCTTCGGTCGCCGTCAACGCCAGTCCCGACGGCCACACCGGCTGAGGCAGTCGGTCGGGGCCGATCGCGCCCGAGGCGATCCACCCTCCGCCGAGCACGGTGGCGAACTTGGGGGAGGGACGACGCACCACCGAGAGCGCGAAGAAGGCCGCGGGCTGCGGGGTGAATCGGGTGTAGTGGTCGAAGATGTGCGGCGCGAACAAGCCGGACCCGGCGGCGACCTCGGTCACCGCATCCTCCGCCACGGTGACCTCGATGCTGCCGGTCCCGCCGCCGTTCACGAACTCCAGCGGCGCCACGTCGCGGACGGCGGCAACGGCTGCCGCGCGGCGATCCATCAGCTCGCGCGCGGACATCGTCTGTACCTGCCGTACCGCGAACCGCTTCAACCCGTCGCCGTTGTCGCCGACGCCCGCGATCTGCCCCTCGTAGGCCATCAACCCGACCAGCACGAATCGGGGATCAGCCGCGACGGCACGCGCAAGCGCGCCTGCGTCGCTCGGCGCATGAACGGGTGAGCGACGGGCGCCGAGGTGGATGTGGCCGCCGGCGAGGCGCAGCGATGCGTCGAGGTCGAGGCAGACCCGGATGGGTGCCGCGTTGGCAGGTAGGTGGTCGGCGATGAAGCGCAGGTGGTCGGTGCTGTCGACCATCACGGTGACGCGCTGGGCGAGGACGTCATCGGTGGCCAGACGTGCGAGGGCGTCGGCGTCGACCGAGGGGTAGCCGACCACCACGTCCTCCGAGATCGGATGGTCACCGTCCGCGAGCCACAACGCCTCCGGCAGCGTGAAGGCGAGGATCCCTCGGTAGCCCGGCATCGCGAGCACCTCGCGCATCACCTGACGTGAGCGGACCGACTTGCTCGCCAATCGAATCGGCTTCCCGTTCGCGCGTCGCGTGAGGTCGGCGGCGTTCACCACGAGCGCGTCGTGGTCGACGACGCCGTACGGCGGCGCCAGGTGGGCGGTCGCATGATTCAGTGCTTCGAGGCGGGCGGGGTCGATCCGGGTGCGATGGTTCATCCAGTTCGGCTCTCTTCCGAAACGTCTGCTGGTGCTTCGAGTCCCCGTTCGGCGATGCGCTTGAGTGCGCGCGCGGCAATGCGCAGGCACAGGTAGGCGCCGGGTAGCTCGAGGAAGACCGCGAAGGCCAGCGCCTGGAGGTGGTCGTCGTTACCGTACGCGCTCGAGACGTCGAACCACGCATCGGCGAAGAGAAGAGCCGCTCCGGCGGCCGCGCTGAGGATGATCTTGGGGTTGCGCCTGTGGGCGAGCCATCCGATGCGAGCCAGCACGACGCACAGGACGGCGTCGTAGATGACCCAGCTGCCGCGATAGTGCGGGGAGATCTGGCGCTCCGGCAGGCTCAGTGCGAGGTAGGTGTCCCACGGGATCATGGCGATGGCGGCGGCGATGTAGAGGCGAGGTGTCCAGCGACCCAGCCATGATCGCTGCCCTGTGGATGCTGAGTTGGACACAGCGCTCAGTGTGCCGCATCGATGGAGCATCCACCTCCGACTATCGTGCTGGGGTGCCGACCGCCCCTACCTCCGTTCCCGACGCTGCAGACGTGGACGTCGACGGGCTGTTGGACCAGGCGGTCTCGACGTTCGGCGGAACCCGTCGCGACGGGCAGCACGCTATGGCGCTGGCCGTCGCCGACGCCATGGAGAAGGGTCGCCACCTGCTCGTTCAGGCAGGGACCGGCACGGGTAAGTCGCTCGGCTACCTGGTGCCGGCGCTCGCCCATGCCGCCCAAGGGGAGTCCCGCGTCGTCGTCGCGACGGCGACTCTCGCGCTGCAGCATCAGCTGGTCGAGCGGGACCTTCCCGCCCTCGCCACGGCGATCAGGGGCTCCTTCGACAAGCCGCCGCGGTTCGCAGTCGTCAAGGGGCGCGCCAACTACGGCTGTCTCCACCGGGTCCGTGAGGGCGTGCCCGACGACCAGGGTGTCCTGGTCGAGGTCGCCGAGACCGGGTCGATCGGCAAGGAGGTCATCGCCCTCCGCGAGTGGCTCGAGGACGAGGCGCAGAACGGGGGCACGGGCGAGAAGGACAACGCCCCTCGTCACACGGATCGCGCGTGGCGTCAGGTGAGCGTGAGTCGTCGGGAGTGCCTCGGCGCTGCGAAATGCGCTTTCGGCGATGTCTGCTTCGCGGAGCAGGCCAAGGAGCGCGCCAACGACGCGGCCGTCGTGGTCACGAACCACTCGCTGTTGGCCATCGATGCCATCGAGGGCATCCCGGTGCTCCCCGAGTACGACGTGGTCGTGATCGACGAGGCTCACGACCTGGTCAATCGCGTGACTCAAGCCGCGACCGATGAGCTCTCACCGGGCGACGTGTCGCGCGCCGCACGGCGAACGCAGCGTCACGTCGACGGGCCGCAGGCCGATGACCTCGCTGAAGCGGGCGAGGAACTCGATGCCGCCCTGTTCGAGGTCGAGCTCGGCCGGTTCGAGGAGCTACCGGCACGCTTGGCCGACGCGCTGGCCGCAGTCCGCGACTCCGCGCGGTCTCTCGTGTCCGCGTTGCCGAACCCCGGCAGCAGTGACGATGCCGCGCTCACGCAGGCGAAGGCAACGGTCCAGGACATCTTCGACGTCGCCGGTCGGATGGCCGCGGCCAGCGAACGTGACGTGCTGTGGGCCAGCGAGCGCGACGGCTTGCGGGGGAGCCGCTACCTCAGCGTCGCGCCGCTCGATGTGGCCGGGCCCTTGCGCGACCGCCTCCTCGCGGAGAAGACCGCGGTCTTCACCTCGGCGACCTTGAAGCTGGGTGGGGACTTCTCGGCCGTGGCGGGGTCGTTCGGACTCGACCGTGGCGGATCGGGCTGGGACGGCATCGATGTCGGCTCTCCCTTCGACTACGGCAAGCAAGGAATCCTCTACCTGGCCAAGGTTCTCCCCGCGCCTGGCCGTGACGGGTTCTCGCCGCAGGCGTTGGACGAGATCGTCGACCTGGTCGATGCCGCTGACGGCCGCACTCTCGGACTCTTCTCCAGTCGCCGTGCCGCGGAGGCGGCGGGCGAGGTGGTGCGCGAGCGTCTCCCGCACCTGACCACGTTGGTTCAAGGAGACGCGCAGCTCTCCGAGTTGACCCGTCAGTTCGTTGGCGATCCGCACACGTGCCTCTTCGGAACGCTCGGCCTCTGGCAGGGTCTCGACGTTCCCGGTGACACCTGCCAGCTCGTCCTGATCGACAGGATCCCGTTCCCGCGCCCCGACGACCCCTTGCTGAGTGCGCGGCAGCGCGCGGTGGAGAAGGCCGGCGGCAACGGTTTCATGACGGTCGCCGCCTCACACGCAGCGCTCCTGCTGGCGCAGGGCGCGGGCCGTCTGATCCGTACGACCGAGGACAAAGGCGTGGTCGCGATCTTGGACTCGCGCATCGCGACTGCCCGCTACGGCAACTTCCTCCGCGCCAGCCTGCCGCCGATGTGGACGACCCAAGACCCGAAGGTGGTCAGAGAAGCGCTCAAACGCATTACCCAATGAATCGGCGGGTCTGAGGTTTGTTTCTGGCAAGGCGGAGGAAGCAGGCGACCTGGTAGGTCGCCGACTGACGACAACGCAGTCCAGAGGCGAACCTCAGACGCGCCTTAGGACGGCGGTTACCTTGCCGAGGATCGTCGCGCTGTTCCCGTCGATCGGGTCGTAGGCGTCGTTGTGCGGAAGCAGCCAGACCTGGTTGCCCTTCTTCTGATACGTCTTTACCGTGGCCTCGCCGTCGATCATGGCGGCCACGATCTCGCCGTTGCGCGCGGTGTTCTCCTGCCGAACGACCACGTAGTCGCCGTTGCAGATCGCCGCATCGATCATCGAGTCGCCGGAGACCTCGAGCATGAAGAGGGTGCCGTCGCCGACGAGCGACTTGGGCAGCGGGAAGACCTCGTCGACGCGCTCCTCGGCAAGGATCGGCGCCCCGGCGGCGATGCGACCGACGAGCGGCACATACTCGGCCGTGGGGACGGAGTCGCCGATACCGGTGGGGTCGAAGCTGGAGTCGTCAGCGCTGCTGATCGAACGACGCGCGGCGAGCACCTCGGGGAGGAACACCTCGAGGGCGCGCGGACGGTTCGGGTCGCGCTTGATGAAGCCCATCTTCTCCAGGGTGCGCAGCTGGTGCGCGACGCTGCTGGTGCTGGCCAGCCCCACGGTCTCGCAGATCTCACGAATGCTGGGCGGGTAGCCGCGGTTCTCGATGGCATCGCGGAGCGACGTCAGGATCGCGCGCTGACGCGAGGTCAGACCGGTCGCGTCCGGTGGCCCGTCCGCGGCGGCGCCGCCCTGAATCGCGCGCAGGTTCGGTCGCGCGCTGGGGGTGCTCTGGTCCTGTGTCTCCCGATCGCTTGCCATGCTTCGAGGCTAGACCTGAATCCCGATCAGATCAAACATGTGTTCGAAGGGCGTGTCGCGCTTGAATGGCCCGCATGACCGTACCGTCAGCAGGCACCCGGGGTTCGCGTTCGGCCGTCGTGACGGGCTCGGCCCGCGGGATAGGACGAGCCATCGCAGCAGGGTTGGTCAACGCTGGCTACGAGGTCGTCGTGGCGGACCTGAATGCGGCACAGGCGAGCGCGACCGCGCACGAGATCGGTGCCGCCGCCGGCATCGCGATGGATGTGCGTGATCCGCAGGCGCACCGCGATGCGGCTGAGCTTGCCGAGGCCATCGCGCCGCTCGCCGTGTGGGTGAACAACGCCGGTGTCGGCTTCGACGGGGACCTGGTCAACCTCAGCGATGAGCATGTGCGTGGCCTGATCGAGGTGAACCTGCTCGGAGTCGCGTGGGGGATGCGTGCCGCCCTCTCGACCTTCGGCCGGCGCGGAGGCGACGTCGTCAACGTGGCCTCACTGTCGGGCCACGGACCCGTGCCCGGACTCTCGGTCTACGCAGCCACCAAGGCCGGCGTCGTGTCGCTGACGAGCTCGGTCGCGAGCGAGGTTCCGCGCGGTGTGCGCGTCCACGCGGTGTGCCCGGACGGCGTCTCGACGGCGATGGTCGAAGGGATGAAGGCCGGAGGTCGCGCCAAGGAGTTGGTGGCCTCGGGTGGTCGACTCCTCGTCCCCGAGGATGTCGCGGAGGCTGTGCTGGCCATGATCGGCGCGCGACGGATCGTGCGGACGCTGCCCGTTTGGAGAGGCGCGCTGCTGCGCGCCGGTGCGCTCGCCCCGGGCACGATGCCCGCGCTCGAGCCGGTGCTGCGAGCCCAGGGCCGTCGCCGCCTGAAGAAGTAGCTCCCACCGGGTCAGACGCGTTCGAACACGCCGACACGCCGTTCGAACATATGTTCTTGAACCGTTCGAACATGTGATCTAACCTCGTACATGTGTTCGACCGAAGGTCTAGCCGCAGGCACTGCGAACTGTCCCTTCGTAGCAGCGGTTTTCAAGAACTGT
>JBQCDC010000243.1:0-3798 GCA_051961575.1 Marmoricola sp. | reverse complement strand
GGGCGTCTTCTGGCTGCTTCCGGCCGAGTCTCCCGCGAGCGTCGCGGAGTTGACCGGGGCTGCCTGCGGGGCCAGGAACCGAGCGGCGCCCCAGACCATGAGCAGCGCGAGCACCGCGGCTGCGATCAGACTCCAGCGGGGACCGCCGCTCCGGACGCGGACTCCACTGCCCAGGCTCGTGGCCAGCTCGGCCTCGAACACGCGACGGGCGCTGATCGGGGCGCGGGCGTAGTGCTCGTCGTACTTGGCGACCAGGTCGCCCGGGTTGAGGCCCAGGAACCGGGCGAGGGTGCGCAGGTGACCGCGAGCGTAGAAGTCGCCACCGCAGGCGGTGAAGTCGTCGACCTCGATGCCCTCGAGGACGTGCGGCCGAATGGTCGTGCGCTCGGCCAGCTCGTCCACGGTCAGACCGGCACGTTCGCGCGCCTGGCGGACCAGCACGCCCACGATCGGGTCGGCGACCTCGCGGGCGTTGGCGCGCTCAGAGGGCACGACACCGCCGCTGGGCGCCCAGAGCACCTCGGCGCGAGGCGTATTGATCGGGGTGATGGCGTCGGCCGCCGCGTCACGCATGGCGTTCGCGACGCCGGGCATCGGCCGCGACTTCTCGCGGACCACGTCGGAGCGGAACACCGGTCGAGCCGCGCGAACGGCGAGTACGGGGGCGGCGACACCGGCCGCGACAGGCTTGCGGTAGGCCACGACCACGGTGGGCTCAGCGTCGGCGGGGTCCATCAGCGGTGCATCGACGAGGGCCGCCCGCTCGGGAGCCGGATCGAGCTGCGCCCGCTCGCGTCCGCGGACGAGCACGATCTCGGCACGGTCCGCGGCGAGCCGGGTGAGGGTCTCGGCGACCGAGCCGGCCACGCCGACGTTGCGCGTGGAGATCGACAACGGGACGGCGAGCGGAGCGCCGTGCAGCCGCCGCTGCCAGGTCACGGCCCGGCGGGATGCCTGTGGCAGGGCCTCGAGCGCGTTGCCCAGGTTCCGCGGGACCACGACGAGGCGACCATCACGCATCGGACCGTCGCGGTGCTCGACGACGACCTGCTCGATGGTTGACCACGGCAGACCCAGCCACTCGCGACCCAATCGGATCCGGACGCCGCTGTCGTCGGCGGTGAGCAGCGGGATGCGGGCGTCGAGGACCGCCAGCAGCTGGCTGATCCCGATGAAGCCGAACAGCAAGGTGGCGAGCACGTCGACGACGCCGCCATCGGTGGCGCGTTCGAGGTAGGCGATCGCGAGGGCGGAGGACACCACACCCAGGACGGCCGCCAAGCGATTGTTGCGACGAACGGCGAAGACGTCGTCCGCCTCTGCAGCATCGAGCTGCTGAACCCCCGGTGAAGTAGTGCTCATCATTCCCCTTGCAAACTTGCAATCACAGCGTCGAGGTCGTCGGGTTTGATCAGAACATCGCGTGCCTTGGAACCTTCACTGGGACCGACGATTCCTCGGCTCTCCATGATGTCCATGAGACGGCCCGCCTTGGCGAAACCGACACGCAGTTTCCGCTGCAACATTGACGTGGAGCCGAATTGTGTGGACACGACAAGCTCCACGGCCTGCACCACCAGGTCGAGGTCGTCGCCGATGTCGTCGTCGAGATCGCGCTTCGCCGACTGCGGCGCCGTCACGTCCTCGACGTAGGTCGGCTGCAACTGGTCCTTGCACTGCTTGACGACCTGGTGAACCTCGGCCTCGGTGACCCACGAGCCCTGGACTCGCATCGGCTTGGAGGCGCCCATCGGGAGGAAGAGTGCGTCACCCTGTCCGACGAGCTTCTCCGCGCCCGGCTGGTCGAGGATGACGCGGCTGTCGGCCAGGCTCGAGGTGGCGAACGCGAGCCGCGACGGCACATTCGCCTTGATCAGACCGGTCACCACGTCCACGGACGGCCGCTGCGTGGCGAGCACCAAGTGGATGCCGGCGGCACGCGCGAGCTGCGTGATGCGCACGACCGCGTCCTCGACGTCGCGAGGAGCCACCATCATCAGGTCGGCGAGCTCGTCGACGACCACCAGCAGGTACGGATAGGGCGCGAGCACGCGCTCGCTGCCGGCCGGGACCTGGACCTTGCCCGCACGAACGGCCTTGTTGAAGTCGTCGATGTGCCGGAAGCCGAAGTTGGCCAGGTCGTCGTAGCGCATGTCCATCTCGCGACAGACCCACTGCAGCGCCTCGGCGGCCTTCTTCGGGCTGGTGATGATCGGCGTGATCAGGTGCGGGATGCCCTCGTAGACGTTCAGCTCCACCCGCTTGGGGTCGACCATGATCATCCGGACCTCGTCCGGCGTCGAGCGCATCAGCAGCGAGGTGATCATCGAGTTGATGAAGCTCGACTTACCCGATCCGGTCGCGCCGGCGACGAGGAGGTGGGGCATCTTCGCCAGGTTGGCGACCACGAAGCCGCCCTCGACGTCCTTGCCGACGCCGGTGATCAGCGGGTGCTGGTCGTTGCGCGCGACCTGCGAGCGGAGCACGTCGCCCAGGGAGACGATCTCCTTGTCGGTGTTGGGGATCTCCACACCGACAGCCGACTTGCCCGGGATCGGGCTGAGGATGCGCACGTCCGCGCTCGCCACCGCATAGGCGATGTTGCGCTGGATGTTGGTGATCTTCTCGACCTTGACGCCGGGGCCGAGCTCGACCTCGTAGCGCGTCACGGTCGGGCCACGCGTGTAGCCGACCACCTGCGCGTCGATGTTGAACTCGTCCAGGACCTGCATGAGCCGGTCGACGACCGCGTCGGAGGCCTTGGTGCGGGCCTTGTGGACCGAGCCGGCCTTGAGGACTTGCGGGTCGGGCAGCGTGTAGGCGATGTCGCCGGACAGCGCGAGCTGCTCCACACGCGCTGGGACGGGAGTGTGCTCCGGCGCCGGCAACGCCTCGCCGAGGGGAACCGGCTGGGTGCGCGCCTCGGCCGCATCGAAGATCTCGTCCAGGCCCGAGGCGATGTCCTCGCCGTCTTCGACGTCCTCGTCCGTGACCTTCGGCTTCTTGCGTCGGCGCTTGGAGACCTCGCGCTCCTCGAGGAGCGGGCTGTCGTAGGCAGGGTCGCCCATGTCCGGATCGATGTCGCCCGCGGAGGCGGTGCCCCGCCCGAAGCTGCGGCTCGCGCCGAGGCCGGTCGGGTCGGTGTCCTCCTCCGCGGCATGGCGCCCGAGCAGCCGCTCGCGCAGCTCACGCAGGCGCGCCGGAACCTGATACACCGGCGTCGCGGTCACCACCAGGACGCCGAAGACCGCGAGCAGGAAGAGGATCGGCACCACTACGAAGGGCGTCTGCAGAAGATCGGTCAGCAGTTTGGCGCTCACGAAGCCGAGCGCTCCGCCGGCCTGTTGCAGCGCCGCGCTGCCTGCGCTCGGGCGCGGCGACCCGTTGGCGATGTGGATCATGCCGAGCACCCCGAACGCCAGCGCGGCCCAGCCGATCACCTGACGACCAGCGGGGCCGTTGGCGTCCGGGTCGCGCATGTTCCGCCAGGCGACGAAGAGCAGGAGCAGGGGGACGAACCAGGCCATCAGGCCGACGGATCCCGCGACGACCGCGCGAACGCCGGCGAACACCGGTCCGGGCAACTGCCACCAGACGGCCGAGGCGACCACGACCGAGAGCGCGATCATGAACAGACCGGCGCCGTCGCGACGGTGCTCAGGGTCCAGGCTGCGCGCTCCGTGACCGAGGCTGCGCACCCCCGCGCCTACGACAGACGCGCCGCCGAGCCACACCGCCGTGACGCCGTGGCCGAGCGCGCCGAACCCTCGCGAGATCGGACCTGGGCCGTTGCGCACT
>JBQCDC010000242.1:0-10324 GCA_051961575.1 Marmoricola sp. | reverse complement strand
AGGCGCAACACCAGCTCCTGCAGAGCGAAGGGCTTGGTGAGGTAGTCGTCGGCCCCGAGCTCGAAGCCTGATGCCTTGTCGTCCAGCCGATCGGCCGCCGTGAGCATCAGGATGGGCATGCCCGTCCCGGAGTCGACGATGCGCCCCGCGATCTCGTCGCCGTTCGGCCCCGGAATGTCCCGATCAAGTACCGCGATGTCGTAGCTGTTGACGGCGAGCATCTCGAGCGCGGTGTCGCCGTCGCCCGCGATGTCCGCGGCGATGGCCTCGAGGCGCAGGCCATCGCGGATCGCCCCGGCCAACAACGGCTCGTCCTCCACCACCAACACACGCATTCCCCGATCGTAGGGAACCCCCGCGTATCGCTGGCATATCGAAAACTGCATACCGGCTGGCAACACGCGCGTGCGTTGACTCGACGGCATGTTCACCGAACCCGCTCTTACGAGCCACCACCGAGCGACGCGCTGGGCGATCCTCTGCGCGGTCATCGCGGCCGTTGTCGCGTTCTTCCTGCTGAGCCACACGCCGTCCCTCTCCGCGAAGGTCCTCTCGGCGGCGACGACGAAGGCCCCCGCACCGACCACCGCGACCACACGGAGTCACCACGCTCTCCTACCGCAGCCAGCTCCCAATGGGGAGAGCCTGAATCGCGCCGCCACCAACGGTCCGGATGCCGCCGACGGCGTGCTGCCGGGCCCGATCAGTGTCTTCAGCAATGCCTACGTCGGGATCACGAACCTCAACCCGCAGCTTCTGGCAGCGCTGCGCCGAGCTGCCACCGAGGCGAACCGCTACGGGATCGAGATCGACGTCGACAGCGGCTGGCGCTCGAGGGCGTATCAGGAGCAGCTGTTCGACCAGGCGATCGCGAAGTACGGATCCGCCGAGGCCGCAGCACGCTGGGTGGCCCGCCCCGGTACCTCGGTGCACGAGGCCGGTGACGCGGTCGACGTCGTCGGCGGCGGCGCCGCGGCCTGGCTGTCGCGCAACGGCGCCGGCTACGGACTGTGCCGGATGTACGGCAACGAGCCTTGGCACTTCGAGTGGCGACCCGAAGCGGTCTCCCAAGGTTGTCCGACGATGTACGCGGACCCGACCGACGACCCGAGGTTGGGCAAGTGAGAGGGGCACCCGGGCTCGATCGGATGCTCCTCTTCCACCACGGCGCCTGGTTCCAGACGATCACCGGAGTCATCGCGACCGCGATCGCACTGCTGCCGGTGTTGCCCATCGCAGCCTGGGCTCTGGCGCGGTTGCGGCGCCGCAGCCCTCACCGCTGGCGCACCGCGATCATCGACGTGGGCCTGGTCTACGGGACCGTCATCCCGATCTGGCTCACGATGGTGCCCGGCGGCAACCACGCGGTCAGCCTCGTGCCCTTCCGCGACCTGGCCACGATGTCGCGGTTCCAGATCGTGGGGAACCTGCTCCTGCTGTCGGTTCCCGCTTTCCTGGCCCCGATCCGATTCCGCGCCCTCGCCTCGCTGCCTCGCATCACGCTCCTCATGGCGGCGCTCTCGTGCGCCATCGAGACCTGCCAGTACCTGCTGCCCATCGGCCGCATCGCCTCCGTCGATGACGTCATGGTCAACAGCGCAGGCGCGGCTCTGGCGGCGCTGCTCTCCCGCCCCTGGTGGTCGGGGCACCGGGTCCGCGGCGGTCTTATCGGCCATGCCGAACCTGAGGGCGGCGGTCGCCTGGGCGACTTCGCCGATTCCACAGCGGCGTCTTAGGCTGACCGCCTACCGTGTGATTCATGGCCGCCCCCGACCACGTCACACATCACAGGCACCTCTCGCACGCGCTGAGCGGAGCCGCCGCCAAGAACGGGCTTCTCTTCAACCTCTTCGTCACGGTTGTCGAGGTCGGAGGCAGCATCGGCCTCTTCCAGCTCGCTGAGATGTGGGGTGCGAACGACGTCACCAGCTACCTGGTCGGTAGCCTGGCGCCGGTCGCCGGAGGGCTGATGGTCTGGGCGCGCGCCCGCAAGTTCAGCGGAGCGTCCGCGGCGATCTTCGCGTTCACCGCCCTTTCCGCAGGCATCGCGTTCATCGGGAGCACCTCCCCCAAGATGCTGCTGTACAAAGACTGCGCGGCCACGGCGGCCATCGGGCTGGTCTTCCTGGTCTCGTGCGTCCTCGCACGCAAGCCGTTGGCCTTCTACATGGCCCAGCGCTACGCGACCGACGGCACCCGCGAGGCCATGGCCATGTTCGACGCACTCTGGAACCTCTCCAGAGACTTCCGCACCTGTCTCTACCGGATCAGCTATCTCTGGGCGGCACTGTTCGTCGTGCAGGCGGCCGGGACGGCGCTCATCATCTACCTGACCCGATACTCCGACGGCTACACCTACGACCAGGTGCTGCCGTGGGTCGCGATCGGGCTCGGCGTCGCTTGCTCGCTCGCGCTCGGCCAGCGGTTGAAGCGGAAGGGCGACGCGCTCGCGGTTCTCGCCGCCTGATTCGCGATTCGACAACGACACCCGGGACGTTTGTGAGGGTTGTCCTCGGGTGTACAACCCCTGCCGCTTGCGCTCCGCTACCGTGCGAAGGTGACGACTCGGACCGTTGCGGTCATCGGCGCCGGCAACGTCGGACACGCCTTCGCTGCGGACCTCGCGCTGCGCGGCGTCGAGGTGCGTCTGCACAGTCGTGCGGCCGACCGACTGGCTGCGATCCGGCAGGCGGGCGGCATCACCGCGGCCGGTGAGATCGAGGGGCTGGCCAGGCCGGCTCTGTTGACCGGCTCGATGCGAGAGGCCACCGAAGGCGCTGACGTGATCGCTGTCTGCGTACCGACCGCAGCCCTCCCGCTCTACGCCGACGAACTCTTCGAGGCATCGACAAGCGAGCAGGTCATGCTGCTCAACCCGGGTCACACGGGCGGAGGTCTCTATCTCAGCGGGAAGTGGTCGAGCCCACCACGGAAGCTCTGCCAGCTCACCACGGCGTCGCACGTCAGCCGCATGAGCGGCCCGGCGGCCGTCACTGTTCTGCTCCGGCCGAAATCGAAGGTCGCATCGGTGACGCCGCAGCACAGTGCCGAGTGCTACGCGGTACTCGACGAGCTGTTCGCGGGGCAGTTCGGACGCGCGACGTCGATACTCGAGGTCGACCTAGCCAACATCAACGCGATGCTGCACCCGGCGGGGATGATCTGCAACGCCGGCTGGATCGAGGCCACGCAAGGCGACTTCGGGTTCTACTCGCAAGGCACAGGCGCCGCCGTCTCGCATGTCATCGACGCCCTGGACCAGGAGCGGCTTGCGCTCGCGGTCCGCTTGGGCGTCGAGGCGGTCCCGTTCCCCCAACTCATGAATGAGCTCGGGTTTTGTCGTGATCCAGAGGCATCGGATGCACAGGCGGCCATCGAGTCCTCCGACCTCATCTATCCGATCAAGGCGCCGACTGGACTCGACCACCGCTATCTGCACGAGGACGTCGGCTGGGGCCTTGTTCCCTGGATCCGTCTCGCCCGATCGGTCGGCATGGATGCGCCGACGATGACTGCTCTTGCCCACATGGCTCAGCTGCTGACCGGGGTGGACTACTTCAGCGCTGGTGCCACCGCGTCATGAGCGGACGTCAACCTTCACACCTAAACTCCGAGGCGTGGCGGATCATTTGAAATACGCCGTCGTGGAGCGCGAACGGCGATACCTCCTGCGATGCCTGCCGCCGGGTGACGCAACTCCTCGGACGATCGTGGACCACTACATCGAGGGAACGCGGCTGAGGCTCCGGGAGGTGACGCACGCGGACGGCACGATCAGTCGGAAGCTCACCCATAAGGTCCGGTTGTCGGAGGGGCCATCTGAGATCGCTTGCACCAACTTCTACCTCGATGATGCCGAATGGAACGCGCTCATCGACCTGCCAGCACGAACGCTGACGAAGACCCGATACGTGTACGAGTATGCGGGCGGAATGCTCGCTGTCGACCAATACGCCGATGGCACCTTGATCGCCGAGATCGATGACGAAGACCGCCCCGTGACCGCGGTTCCGGACTGGCTTGACGTCATCGAGGACGTCAGTGGCGACGAGCGTTGGACCGGATCCAATCTGGCCACCTAGGCCGGCGATTCGGCACTTCGGCCGGCATGAGAGTGCGGAGAATTCGACAAACGCCTGCGCTCGTCGGGCTGAGGCCAGACACTTGGGAGCGTGCTTTTGAGTGGTGACTTCGTGGAGGGCTTCGTCATGGCCACCTTCGGCTCGCTCATCATTGGCGAGCTCCTCCGAAGATGGCGGGTCACGCGTCGGGGCCCCGAGGTCGAAGCTCCCATGGAATTCGACGGCCCAGACGATGTAGTGGCTAGATTGGCGACGAGCGGACGTTCGATGGAACGAGCGAGTCGTCTGCTGGACGAGTACGAGGTCGCGGTGCAGGATCGCGTGCATCTGCACTTTAGGGCCAAGCAGGCCGAATCATCTGGACGCCAGTCCGAACTGGATGGCCCGCGCGAGCAGATGAGGATTCGGGTAGCGGCGCTGCGCCTGCTCATTACCCGTGGACTCTTAGACACCGACCGCGACACAGCCGCGTGAACGGTTTGATCCTTGGCGCACTCGTCGGGTTGCTCTGGGACCTCGCTTCAACGGCGTCCGTGCGCCGCCTCATCGGTGCGCGCACGAGTCGTCAGCGTGCCGCGCTACCGATGCCTGTCCTGTCCGACCGTGCCGTGCCAGTCTTATCACGTGGCGCCGCGCGCGCCCAGGCGGTTGAGGATCTCCTCAATTCCTACGAAATCGTGGTCGGGGAACGGTGGTTCATCAGCACCTCGACGCAAGGCGAACCCACGGCCGAACGTCGAAACAAGTTGAAGGCTCTTGAAGTCGTCGCGCGTGACAGAGCGCACCGATTTCGCAGCGCCGTGCTCGAGGAGCTAACTGACTCGAACCCGACCGTGCCCCGAAGTGCATCAACCGATCAACTCGCTGATGCCGCCATTGCGATGGTTGGCGCCGGTCGCGGCTCCGCAGTGCTCGAACTGATTGAGCCTCACGAGGACCGGCTGGGGAACCCGCGACTGATGTTGGCTTATGCGGCGGCATTGCGACAAACCGGAGAGCATTCACGAGTTGTCGACTTGATCGCAGAACAGATTCACCGTGGGCGATATGTCGGAGCGGACCGGCTGATGATGGCCAAGGTCCGTATCAAGGCAATATGCGCAGGAACGGTCGGCACCCACGACGAGGCGGTCGAGGCGGCTGAATACACTCTGCGGCTCGCGCCCGAAGACGCCTCGGCGCTCTATTTCCGTGGTCTTGCGGACTTAAAGTTCGGCAAGTTCACCCCGGCTGGAACAAAGGCGGGCCTTCAGGCGCTCTCGCTCGATCCGACGAACCCCGCCTACCTACACCTTGCGATCTGCACGGCTCGCCGCACAGGCGACTCTTCGGGTGCACTGGAGTACGCAACGCGGTTGCTGGCACTGGAACGTCCGCAGCCAGCCATCGGATCGCTGGTTCTCGCTCATATGACCCTTAGCGAATATGCGAGCCGGCGTTGGCGAATGTTCAGCGCTTCTCTGCATCTGCGGCAGGCCTTGGAAGGCTCGACAAGCCGCATTGTGCGGTCCAAGCTCGTTATCTACGCCCTGCGCTGGACCACCATCGTGAGCTCCTTCGGGCTAGCCAGCGCCACTTGGATCGCCGGTTCGGAGCTAGCGGATGCCGGCGAGATCCCATTGATCGTTGGCGGAGCGCTGCCGATCCTCACCGCCCTGGTTGGCCTGGTAACGGTGTTCTATGTCAGTAGTGCCTTGCCGCGAGCCGAGGTTTGGCGCACGCTTCGAGCAACCCGACCACGGGTCCGTACGAGCGTCGTCATAGCGCTAGCATCCGCTGCGGCGCTCGCCCTATGTGCCGCGCCCGGCCTGAACCGCACGACGGCCGCCCTCATTGCCGCAACCGTCATATCCATCCAGATCGTCTGGTCGATCTGGGCCCGAACTGGAGGACCGAACACCGGTAACAGTCCGCGCAAGCATCGGGCCGCCTAACCAAAGTGAGGTGGAGCGCGATGAGCGGCATGTGAGTGCGTCGCGTCGCTATAGCTGCGGTTGACGCTCACAACGCGTGGCCATCGATCGAGTGGGACAGCTCGACCGAAATTCGGTGCTCAGATCAGTCCTGACGTCCCTCAACGCACGAAGACGTCCGTGATCGGAGCGCGACGGGCAGCGAACCCCAATGCGTACACGCCGAAGATCGCCTCGAGCGTGCGCAGGACCCTGAAGTGGTCGATCCGCTCGGCATACCTGCCAACCCGAAGATGAGCCCCGTAGAAGATCGTCGCGATCTGGTCGTTCCCCGCCGAGTCGTCCTCATCGAACGTGACGATCAGCAGACTGTTGTGGGCCTTGGCCCAACGCGCGTAGTCGCCGAGGTGGCGTCGAGCCCAGGCGTCGCCCGTCGCGACCGAGCAGTCGTGCATGTCGTCGCAGAGATTCGGCACTACCCACGACAGGGTCGGCAGCTTGCGGAAGTCCGTCGGGAAGGCCGAATACGGCTGGGTCACGACCCGCTGGTTCAGGTCGGAGAAGTTCGTCCACGGCGTGTGCTTCCGCGCGTAGTTCCCGCTCGAGCACACAGGCGAACCGACGGACGGCAGGTCCTCCGAGTAGCCCTTGAAGGTACGGCCGGTCGCGATCAGCTGATGCCCGATGTTGTTCGCGGAGAAGAGATGCGGGCAGCTGTCGTCGCGGACCCCGACGTTTGATCCCGAGAACAGATCGAGGTAGTTCGGCTCGGAAGGATGCTCGATCGCGAAGCTGTGGGTGAAGTTCGCGCCTTGCGAGGCGAGCGCCGTGAGGTACGGCGCGTCCGGTGAGCCGATGATCTGGGACTGCTCGTGGTTCTCGAAGATCACCAGCACCACATGGGCATAGGCGGGAACCGCCCGCGGCGGCCTCGGGGGCATCGGCGACGACGACCTTGCCGACGGCGGCGCGGACGTCGCGGTCACTTGCTGAGGTGGCGGCGTGGAGCAGGCGGACGCACAGAGGAGAACCAGGGCTGCGAGCACCATCGCGCGCACTCCGTCCGCCTCCTCTCAGGACATCAAACCTCCGACCACATGTGCCGGCAGCGTGTCATCCCACGGCTGCCTCACGACCATGTCGGCAACCTCCACGTACCCACGTTCGAACTCCCCAGTCGCCGCGTCAACCAATCGGTACTCCTGCCGCTGACGGTGCAGCGGCTGGGCATCGATCAGGACCACCCGTACCTCCCCCGGCTCGAACTGGCAGCGCTTCTGCAGCGCCTCGATGAGTTGCTCGTTGTGCATATGCCCGTCGCCGAAGTTCCAACCCAGCGCGGTGCTGCAGATCCGCTCGCCGTCGATCAGCACGTACTCGGACTCGTCGAGTCCTGCCATCGCCCGATGCGCCAGGCTGAACATCGCACGGCCATGACTGTTGAAACCGCGGAACGCGTAACCCATGTACAGGTAGATCTGCGCGTTCTCGGGACTGCCGTAGAACTTCTCCATCTGCGACTGCGGCATGCTCGCGATCGACACGACATTCGCCTCGATCTTCGCTGACGCGGACGGCTTGAGGCACCACAGCGTGACGTCCCAGTTCCCCGCGTAGTAACGCATCCCGGGCAGGAAGGAGACCTTGCTAGGAAACAGATTACCCAGCACGACCACGCTCGCCGACACGGCGAAGAGCAGGAACGGCCACGGTGTCGTCGCATCACCAACACCAACATTGCGGTGCCCCAGGAACAGCACCGCGACGCTGAACATCATGAAGACGTTCCACTCCAGGGGCACGCCCATCGGGATCGACGACAGGATCCCGAAGTGGAAGCAGAGCATGACGATCGCAGCCACGACCGTGACCCAGCCGTGGCTGAACAGCAGCACCAGCGGAACGAGTCCCTCGACCGCCGTCGAGGCGTGCGCGAGAAGACGTGAGGGCCGACCGGGACGTAGGTCGTCGGGAAAGCTCTCGAAGAAGCGGCGCTTGATCCACCGCGGCCGCAGCACCGGGTTGTTGCTCATCATCGTCGAGATCACGAACGGGAAGTGCTTGGCCAGCTTGGAGGTCGCCGCGCCGACCCAGATCGTGACGCAGATGAGCTTCGCCGCCAGGACGAAATCGACCTCCGACGCGAAGAGCGACGCGACCACGAAGGGCGCATAGACCTCGCCACGCGCGGCCAGGAAGATCACCTTGTCGCGCAGCCCCAGCACCGCGAGCAGACCCACGATCGTCCAGACCTCCCACGACGGCAGCGTCCCGATCCGGTTTCCCGAGCCCGTTCCGTCCGAGAGCAATGCGACGAGCACAGCCACCACCAGCGCTGCATAGAGCACGACATCGAACGGGGTCCGAGTGTCGCCTCGAGTCAGCGGAATCTGGCGCGGCCATGGAGGCAGGCGGATCGTGTTCGGACGCAGCCAATAGAGGATCGACCCCATGGGCGGGAAGAAGCGGTTGTTGAGCGGACCGAATCCGCACCCCAGCCCGACGACCTCGAAGAGCATCGTGAAGAGCACGACCTTCTGGAAGACGATCGGCTCGTTGTACCAATGCGAAATGTCGGTGAGGCCGCCGATGCCACTCGTGCGCATCACGAATCCGAACGCCACCGCCACGTAGGCGAGGATCTTGGCGACGTAGAAGAGGTGCAGCACCACGGGCGTTCCGAAGCCCACCTCGGCCCAGTGGCGAGCCATCGGCTTGATCTTCTCCGAGCGCGTGCCCTGGCTCCAGGTCGCGTAGTCGACCACGGGTGCGTCTTGCTTCAGAAAACCCACAGGGTCAGCATCGCCGAGATTTAGAACAAGTTCTAGGGCCTGTGGGGTGCAGAGACCCTCACGACTAGGCCAAGATGCGAGTAGGACCACACCACCACGTGGCCTGAGACGGTCACCTAACCCCGGCGACCTAGAAGATCCGGAAGGCTCACCCGCTGCCCGGACGACGAGTGAGGAGCCACCCATGTCTGTCACCGTGACGCGGCCCGTCGGCGCTGTGTTCGATCGCGACGACGAGCTCAAGGATGCCGGCCATGAGCAGGTCGTCTTCTGCCACGACCGGGCGACCGGACTCCAGGCGATCATCGCGATCCACGACACCACGCTCGGGCCAGCACTGGGTGGCACCCGGATCTATCCCTATCCCTCCGAGGCCGCGGCCCTCACCGACGTCCTGCGCCTTTCGCAAGGTATGACCTCCAAGTCCGCCGCTGCCGGGATGGCCCTGGGCGGCGGCAAGGCCGTGATCATCGGCGACCCGCACACCATCAAGTCGCGCGACCTGCTGCTCGCCTACGGCCGGTTCGTCGACACCCTGGGCGGTCGCTACATCACCGCCGCCGACATCGGATCCACCGCCGATGATCTCGACGTGATCGCGGAGGCCACGTCCTACGTGGTCGGCAAGAACAAGGGCGGCACCGGCGACAGCGGCTACTCGACGGCCTACGGAGTCTTCTGCGCGATGCGCGCCGCCGCCGAGCACCGCTACGGACCCGAGGGGCTCGCCGGCCGCACGGTCGGCGTCGAGGGATTGGGCAAGGTTGGATCCCGACTCGTCGGCCTGCTCGCCGACGCAGGTGTCGCCAACATTCTGGCCTCCGACCCTGACCCCACTGCCTTCGCTCGGGTCACCGATGTTCAACCGGTCGATGCGGTCATCGGCGAGGACGTCGACATCTACGCGCCCTGCGCGATGGGCGCGAGCCTCACCAGCGACAGCGTGCGCGAACTGCGGGCGACGATCGTGTGCGGTGGCGCCAACAACCAGCTCGCCACGACGGAGATCGCCGACGAGATCCAGAAGCTCGGCATCCTCTGGGTTCCCGACTATGTCGCGAACGCCGGCGGCGTGGTCCAGGTGGGCGGCGAGTACTACGGCATGCCTGCCGACGAGGTGCGCACGAAGGTCGCCCACATCTACGACACCACCACCGAGATCCTCACGAAGGCCGAAGAACTCGGTATCACGACCGCGGCCGCCGCCGACTCGGTGGTCGCCGCACGGATCGGCCGCTAGCGCTCGTAGCGCAAGAAGAGCGTGTCGTCCTCGACCAGAGCACCACGCAATCTGAAGTCGACGAGCGACGCTCCTGCTGGAGTCACGGCGACAGGCAGCGCGTCGCCACCCATCTTCGGAGACACCGAGAGGCACAGCTCGTCCAGCCGATCGGCGGCGACCAGCTCGCCCAACCAGTGCGGACCGCCCTCGCACAACACCACTCCGTGGCCGCGCTCGGCCAAGGCCGCTAGGGCGAGCGAGGGCTCGACGCGCACCTCCCCCGCCAGGATCACCTCGGCATGGCGAGCGGCTTCA
>JBQCDC010000241.1:0-4026 GCA_051961575.1 Marmoricola sp. | reverse complement strand
CCGCTGGGGGGGGTGGCCCCGGGGGGGGGGGTGGCCCCCCCTCTGGGGGGGGGGGGCCCCCCCCCCCCGGCGGGGGCCCACACCACTAAGCGGCGCGCAACTCAGAATGTGTGTTCCGCACCCGGAAAACTGCCTTTGGCGACGTCCTCGCGATAGGCCGAGGCCGCGCGCAACAACTCGTCGTGCAGGTTGGCGTACTGCTTCACGAAGCGGGGGAGCTTGCCCTGGCGGAGGCCGAACGCGTCCTGCCAGACCAGAACCTGGCCGTCGCACTCGACGCCGGCTCCGATGCCGATGGTCGGAATGACGAGTTCCTTGGTCACCTTGGCTGCGACGTCGCCCGGCACCATCTCCATGACGACGGCAAAGGCCCCTGCGGCCTGGATTGCCTTCGCATCGTTGAGAATCCGATCGGCTGTGTCGCCGCGACCTTGGACGCGGTACCCACCCAAGGCGTGCTCCGACTGGGGGGTGAAGCCGATGTGGGCCATGACCGGGATGCCACCCTTGGTCATCTTCTCGATCTGGGGAGCCATCTCGGCGCCGCCCTCGAGCTTCACGCAGTGAGCGCCGCCTTCCTTCATGAAGCGAACCGCGGTGAGGTATCCCTGCTCCGGGCTCGCCTGATAGCTGCCGAAGGGCAGGTCGCCCACGACGAGCGAGTGCTTGGCGCTCCTCGCGACCGCGCGGGTGAGCGGGACGAGCTCGTCGACCGTGATCGGGAGGGACGTCTCGTTGCCGAGCACGTTGTTGCTGGCGCTGTCACCCACCAGGAGGACCTCGACGCCGGCCTCATCGAAGATGGAGGCGGTGTACATGTCGTAGGTGGTGAGCATCGAGAAGCGCTCGCCGCGCTCCTTCATCTCGCGCAGGTGCGATGTGCGGATGCGCTTTCGCGTGGGCGCGGCAGGCGCGCTGCCGCCGTAAGGTGCCGTCTCTTCGGCAGACATAACTGAACCTCCGTCATCTCGCAGCTCCCTGATGGAGTCCACGGACCGCCATCCACGCTAGTCCGATTAGATCGCCGTGGCGCTGTGGCGTGAATCACCCCGACTCTCGTCGCGGCCTGCTCCTGGGCAACGCACACGCGTAGAAACCGCCTCGTGCGGCAGACTTGACCTGTGGACTTCAAGTCGGCTTACGACCAAGGTTTCGCTCGGGTGGCTGCCTGCACCATCCCGATCGCCCTTGCCGACCCCGCCGCCAACGCGGCCACCGTGCTCAAGCAGGTGCGTGAGTGTCACGACGAGGGCGTGGGGCTTGCGGTCTTTCCCGAGCTGTGCCTGACCGGCTATTCGCTCGACGACCTGTTCCTCCAGGACTCGCTCCTGGACGCGGCACTCGCGGCGATCGAGGAAATCGTCCGCGCGAGCGAAGATTTGGGTCCGGTCGTCGTCGTGGGAGCACCGCTGCGGCACGGAAGTCGCCTGTACAACTGCGCAGTCGTGCTCCACCGCGGCTCCGTCCTCGGTGTCGTGCCGAAACTGCACCTGCCGAACTATCGCGAGTTCTACGAGGACCGTTGGTTCGCCGCGGGCGACGACGTCTACGACGAGACGATCGATCTCGGTCGGCTGGGCGACGTCCCGTTCGGGCGGGACTTGCTCTTCCATGCCGTCGACCTCGACGGCTTCACCCTCGGCGTCGAGATCTGCGAGGACCTGTGGGTGCCGTCGCCACCGTCGTCCGAGCTCGCGCTGCAAGGTGCATCCGTGATCGCCAACCTCAGTGCCTCGCCGGTCACCGTCGGCCGTGCCGAGGACCGACGCCTGATGGTCCGATCCCAGAGCGCACGCTGTCGCGCGGCCTACGTCTACACCGCCGCCGGGCCGGGCGAGTCTTCGACGGACCTCGCGTGGGACGGCCAGACGATGGTCTACGAGTGCGGCGACCTGCTGGGCGAGAGCCAGCGCTTCCCGGAGGGCGCGCGCCGCACCACCGTCGATGTCGACCTCGATCGGATCCGTCAGGAGCGGCTGCGTCAGAACACGTTCGCCGACAACGCCCGGGCGATGAGCGTCATGACCGACGCGGGGACCATCGATTTCGCGCTCAAGCCACCCAAGGGTGACATCGGCCTGATGCGCGACGTGGCCCGCTTCCCGTTCGTGCCGGCGGACCACACCCGACGTGACCAGGACTGCTACGAGGCCTACAACATCCAGGTGGCGGGCCTGGAGCAACGGCTTCGGTCGACCGGTCAGCCCAAGATCGTGCTGGGCGTCTCCGGCGGGCTCGACTCGACGCACGCGCTGATCGTCGCCGCGCAGGCGATGGACCGGCTCGAGCGGCCGCGGACCGACATCGTGGCGATCACGATGCCTGGCTTCGCGACGTCGGATACGACCAAAGACAACGCGACTCGCCTCGCGAAGGCGCTGGGGGTCACGTTCGAGGAGCTCGACATCCGTCCTGCCGCCCAGCAGATGTTGGCGGACCTCGGGCACCCGGTCGCGAACGGCGCCGCCACCTACGACGTGACGTTCGAGAACGTCCAGGCCGGACTGCGGACCGACTACCTCTTCCGGATCGCCAACCACCGCGGCGGAATCGTGCTGGGGACCGGAGACCTCTCCGAGCTGGCGCTGGGCTGGTGCACCTATGGCGTGGGTGACCAGATGTCGCACTACGGCGTGAACGCGGGTGTGCCGAAGACGCTGATCCAACACCTCATCCGTTGGGTCGTGGCGACCGATCAGTTCGGCGCCGAGGTCGGCGGAATCCTCACCGAGATCGTCGAGCAGGAGATCAGCCCGGAGCTCGTTCCCGTCGCCGAGGGGGAGAAGCCGCAGAGCACCCAGGCTGTGATCGGGCCCTACGAACTGCAGGACTTCACCCTCTTCTACGTGCTGCGCTACGGCTTCCGACCGTCGCGGATCGCCTTCCTCGCGTCGCACGCCTGGGGCGAGGACTACGACCTGGCGACGATCAAGAGCTGGCTCGGCGTGTTCTGCCAGCGCTTCTTCGGGTTCAGCCAGTTCAAGCGCTCTGCGCTGCCGAACGGTCCGAAGGTCGTCGCCGGCGGATCGCTCTCACCGCGTGGTGACTGGCGGATGCCCTCGGACGCGAGCGCCCGCATCTGGCTCGCCGATCTCGAATCCGTTCCGAGCGCTTGACCCTCACACGATGTCAGACGTTCTGCTGAGTGCGTCATGTTGAACATCGGAGACTTCGCTCGCTTCGCCGGGGTGTCGGTGCGCATGCTGCGCCACTACGACAGCCTCGGCCTGCTCGTGCCGTCCGAGGTGGATCCGTATTCCGGGTACCGCCGTTACGACGAGAGCCTCCTGACGCGCGCGCACCAGTTGGTCGCGTTCAAGGAGCTCGGGTTCACGCTGGAGGAGGTCGGCTCCCTGCTGGATCAACAGATGGGCGTCGACGGCATGCGCGAGCGGCTCGAGTCACGACGCGCGGCCTTGGCGGACCAGATCGAGGCCGATCGGCTGCGCTTGGGTGAGGTCGAGCGACGTCTCCGGCTGATCGAAGGAGGAGACGAGATGTCTGATCTCGTGTTTGAGGAGAAGGAGCTGCCCGCACTCACCGTGCTGGCCAAGACGGCCGTTGTCGACGACTCGAGCAAGATCGGGCCGACGGTAGGTCCGATGTTCGAGGGTCTCGCGACGGAGCTCGCCGAGGCGGGCGACCCGCCGGCTCATCCCGGGGTTGCCTGGTACGTGGAGCAAGGCGACGACATGCAGATCTTCGCCGGATACCTGAATAAGAAGGCGCCGGTTGGCGATGCGGAGTTCCGGGAGCTCCCCGCGCAGCCGCGCGCGATCACGGCGGTCTATGTCGGTGCCATGGCCGGGATCGGCGATGCGTGGGAGCAAGTGGCTGCGCACGCGCAGTCGTTGGGGTTGAGCTTCGCGGGGCCGGCTCGGGAGCTGTACCTGGACGTTCAGGGTCCGCAGGAGTCCTGGGTGACGGAGCTGCAACTGCCTGTGGCGTGAATTCACCTGTGGATAACAGGCAGCGCGCGACGTCGGCGGGGTCGACTGGGTCGTGTGGATCTCACGGCCGCGCTGC
>JBQCDC010000240.1:0-3927 GCA_051961575.1 Marmoricola sp. | reverse complement strand
GCAGTGGAGGCGGACGCCGGGAGCCTCCACCCCGGCACGGGCGAAGGCGGCCAACATCGAGCGGACCACCAGGTGCCTGTCGCCGACGGGCAGTCGACCCTCGCCTTCACCCTCGACCGTGACGGTGATGTCGTCGGCGATCGAGGCGGTCAGGGTGTCGTAGTGCCCGAGCGAGACGCCCAACGAGTCGTATCCCGGGCCCAGGTTCGCGCTGGTGGCGGGAACTTCGACGGTGACCTCACCGTCCCGAAACGGCATCAGAAGCCAGCAGCCCGAGCGGCGGCGTCGACGTCCGCGTCCACGACCGTGTCGACGAGGTCGGTGAAGGTCGAGAGAGCGGTGTCGATGTCCTTGAGACCGTGGCCGGTCACCGTCACGACGATGCGCTGACCGTCGTAGCGGACGCCCTCCGACGCCTCGAGCAGTAGACCGGCGACGCCGGTGGCCGAAGCAGGCTCGACGAAGACACCGTCGCGCGCTGCCAGCTGACCCTGCGCTGCGAGGATCTCCTCGTCGGTGACAGAGCGGAACTTGCCTCCCGACCGGTCGGCCGCGTCCATCGCGAGATCCCAGGACGCCGGGTTGCCGATCCGGATCGCCGAGGCGACGGTCTCGGGCTCCAGCACGGGTGCGCCCTGGACGAGAGGTGCGGCGCCAGCGGCCTGCCATCCGCGCATCACGGGCAGTTTGGTGGAGTTACCTGCGGCGTGGTCCTCGGTATAGCCGAGCCAGTAGGCCGAGATGTTGCCCGCGTTGCCCGTGGGAAGCACGTGCATGTCGGGCGCATCGCCGAGGAACTCGACGATCTCGAACGAGGCCGTCTTCTGACCCTGCAGTCGCATGGGGTTGACCGAGTTCACCAGCGCCACCGGGTAGTGCTCGGCCAGGCCGCGCGAGATCCGGAGGCAGTCGTCGAAGTTGCCGCGCACCATGATCACCTGCGCACCGTGGACGATCGCCTGGGCCAGCTTGCCCGCGGCGATCTTGCCCTGCGGAACCAGGACGAGCGGCTTGATCCCGGCCCGGGCGGCGTACGCGGCCATCGAAGCGGAGGTGTTGCCGGTGGATGCGCAGACGACGGCCTCGGCGCCCTCGCCGACGGCCACCGAGAGCGCCACCGTCATGCCGCGGTCCTTGAAGGAGCCGGTGGGGTTGTCGCCCTCGACCTTCAGCCAGACCTCGCCGCCGGTGATCTCGGAGAGCCAGGCGGAGGGCACCATCGGAGTGCCGCCCTCGCGGAGCGTGATGGTCGGCGTGCCCTCGGGAATGTCGAGCCGGTCGGCGTACTCCTCGAGAACGCCCCGCCACTGGCGACTGGTCACGAATCCATTCCTTCCACACGCATCACCGACGAGACGTCGCGAACGTGGCTCATCCCGCGCAGGGTGCTGACTGTTGCTGCCAGATCCGCGTCGCTCGCGGCGTGCGAGACGACGACGAGTTGCGCGTCATCACCCCGGCCCTCCTGGCGCACGGTCTGGATGGAGACGCCGTGCTCGGCGAAGGCCTGAGCGACAGCGGCCAGCACGCCGGCCTTGTCGTCGACGTCGATCTGAACGTGGTAGCGAGTCTCCGTCTGTCCCATGGACAGCACCGGGAGCCCGGCATAGGCCGACTCCCCCGCTCCGCTGACACCGCTGAGGCGGTGCCGCGCGACGGTGACCAGGTCACCGAGCACGGCGCTGGCCGTGGGAGAGCCACCGGCACCCGGACCGTAGAACATCAGTTGCCCGGCAGCCTCACTCTCGACGAAGACCGCGTTGTAGGCGCCCTGGACGCTGGCGAGCGGGTGGCTGCGTGGGATGAGGGCCGGGTGCACGCGCGCCGAGACCGCGGTGTTGCCGTCGGGACCCGTCTCGAGGGCACAGATGGCGAGCAGCTTCACGACACACCCCATCGCCTTGGCAGAAGCCACGTCGCTGGCGGTGATCTCCGAGATGCCCTCGCGATAGACGTCGGAGGCACGGACGCGTGTGTGGAAGGCGAGGCTCGCGAGGATCGCGGCCTTCGCGGCCGCGTCGAAGCCCTCGACGTCGGCCGTCGGATCGGCCTCGGCGTAGCCCAGCTGCTGCGCTTCCTCCAAGGCCTCGGTGAAGCCGGCGCCCGAGGAGTCCATCCGGTCGAGGATGTAGTTGGTGGTGCCGTTGACGATGCCCAGCACGCGGGTGACCCGGTCGCCGGCGAGAGACTCGCGCAGCGGCCGCAGGATCGGGATCGCGCCTGCGACAGCCGCCTCGTAGTAGAGGTCGCGCCCCGCCTCGCGCGCGGCCGCGAACAAGGTGGCGCCGTCGTCGGCGAGGAGCGCCTTGTTGGCCGTCACGACGCTGGCGCCGTTGGCCAGCGCGCTGAGGATCAGGGAGCGAGCGGGCTCGATGCCGCCGACGACCTCGATGACCACGTCGATGTCACCGCGCGAGACCAGCGCCTCGGCGTCAGTGGTGTACAGCTCCTCGGGCAGGTCCACCGCTCGCTTGAGGCCGAGACGACGAACCGCGACACCCACCAGCTCCACGGGAGCGCCGACGCGCTGGGCAAGGTCCTCGCCCTGGTGGGTCAAGAGGTGGGCCACCTGCGACCCGACGACGCCGCAGCCGATCATGGCGACGCGGATCGGTCGGTTCTGGGCGGTCATGACTTCATCCTCCCATTGCGACGTCAGTCGCCAGCAGGTCGTCCAACGTCTCCCGGCGCAGCACGACGCTCATCTCTCCGTCCTTGACGGAGATGACCGGCGGTCGCAGCACGTGGTTGTAGTTACTGGCCATCGATCGGCAGTAGGCACCAGTGCCCGGGACCGCGAGAAGGTCGCCCACTTGGATGTCCACGGGAAGGAACTCGTCGCGGACGACGATGTCGCCGGACTCGCAGTGCTTGCCGACCACGCGGCTCAGCCGCGCCTCGGCATCGGTGACGCGACTGGCCACCGTGGCGCTGTAGTCGGCGCCGTAAAGCGCGGTACGGATGTTGTCGCTCATGCCGCCGTCGACCGAGACATAGGCACGGCTGACGCCGCCGTCGAGGGCGACCTGCTTGACGGTGCCCACCTCGTAGACCGTGCACATCGCGGGGCCGACGATCGCGCGACCGGGCTCGATCGACAGATGTGGCACCGGGATCTCGCGGGCGCGGCACTCCTCGGTCACGATCTTGGTGAGCTCGATGGCCAGCTGCGCGGGGTCGGACGGATCGTCCTGAGTGGTGTAGGCGATGCCGAAGCCGCCACCCAGGTCGAGCTGCGGCATCGCGATGCCGATCTCGTCGGCGATCCGGGCGTGCAGCGCGAGGACGCGTCGGGTGGCGACCTCGAAGCCGGCGGTGTCGAAGATCTGACTGCCGATGTGGCTGTGCAGACCCAGCAGATCCAGCCCGTCGGCGGCCGTCACGCGCTGGGCGGCCTCGAAGGCGTCGCCACTGCTGATCGAGAACCCGAACTTCTGGTCCTCGTGGGCGGTGGCGATGAACTCGTGGGTGTGCGCCTCGACGCCCGCGGTCACGCGCAGCATCACGCGAGCGGGGCGACCCAGCTCGCGCGTGAGCGCGACCAAGCGGTCGATCTCGTCGAAGGAATCGACGATGATCCGACCGACTCCGAGCTCGATGGCCTTGGCCAGCTCCCCCGAGGACTTGTTGTTGCCGTGCAGTCCGACACGCTCCATCGGGAATCCGGCACGCTCGGCGACGGCCAGCTCACCGCCGGTGCAGACGTCGAGGCAGAGACCCTCTTCGTTGATCCAGCGAGCGACGGTCGTGCAGAGGAACGCCTTGCCGGCATAGAAGACGTCGGCGCCAGCGAACGCATCGCGGAACGCTCGCGCTCGGCGCCGGAAGTCCGCCTCGTCGAGCACGTAGGCCGGCGAGCCGTGGGTGGCGACGAGGTCGGTGACGGCCACGCCGCCGACCTCGAGCACGCCGTCGACCTTGTGTGCC
>JBQCDC010000239.1:0-2591 GCA_051961575.1 Marmoricola sp. | reverse complement strand
ACCTTGTGGTGCTGCTCGTAGCGGTCACGCAGACCCTTCAAAATCTGGACCGTCTCGTCGGTGGTGGGTTGGTCGACGGTGATCTTCTGGAAGCGGCGCTCGAGCGCCGAGTCGCGCTCGAGGTACTTGCGGTACTCCTCGAGCGTGGTCGCGCCGACCGTTTGCAGCTCACCGCGAGCGAGGGCCGGCTTGAGGATGGAGGCGGCGTCAATCGCGCCCTCAGCGGCGCCCGCGCCGACCAGGTTGTGAAGCTCGTCGATGAAGAGGATGATGTCGCCGCGCTGGGTGATCTCCTTCATCACCTTCTTCAGCCGCTCCTCAAATTCGCCGCGATACTTGGAGCCTGCAACCAGGGCGGCGAGATCGAGCGTGTAGATCTGCTTGTCCTTGAGTAGCTCGGGCACGTCGCCTGAAGTAATGCGCTGCGCCAGGCCTTCCACAACGGCCGTCTTGCCGACGCCGGGCTCCCCGACCAGGACCGGGTTGTTCTTCGTGCGGCGGGAGAGGATCTGCATGATGCGCTCGATCTCCGTCTCGCGTCCCACCACTGGGTCGAGCTTTGCCTCGGCCGCCAGCGTGGACAGATTGCGCCCGCACTGATCGAGCAGCTTGGAGGATTTCGTCCCCTCCGTGACGCCCGAGGCCGCGCCGGCACCAGCCCCGGAACGCTGACGGCTCCCCGGACCCGACAGCATCCGGATGACCTCGTTGCGGATCTTCTCGGAATCCGCATCGAAGTCGAGCAGGATGCGGGCGGCCACACCCTCGTTCTCGCGGACCAGCCCGAGCAGGATGTGCTCGGTGCCGATGTAGTTGTGGCCGAGACTCAACGCCTCCCGCAGGGCGAGCTCGAGCACCTTCTTGGCGCGCGGCGTGAACGGAATCTGGCCGGAAGTGACCTCCTCGCCGGAGCCGACGATCCGCACGACCTGGGCGCGGACCCGCTCAACGGTGATATCGAGCGACTCGAGCACCCGGGCTGCCAGACCCTCCTCTTCCCGGAGCAGGCCAAGCAGGATGTGCTCTGTGCCGATGTAGTTGTGCTTGAGGGTCCTCGCCTCTTCCTGAGCAAGGACGACTACTTGGCGGGCTCGTTCAGTGAATCGCTCGAACATGGTGCGCTGGTGTTGGGGCGGTCGAAAGCGGGTTCGTTACCGATGATAGAGACGACTCGCTCTGGCGCCCGAACCTTCCTGGCTTCAATGGTGTCAGTTCGGGGTCGCCGACGGCTCCGCTTCGCCGTCTTGTTCCGCCATCGGGCCGAACATCTGGGCAAAAGCGAGATCGTTCTCGGGCCATGCGCCAGTCTACCAACCCACCACCACGCCTCCTCCGGCCGTCCACGGTGGGTGCGCGGTGTCACACAGGGCCAGTAGGGCGGGCGAGGCGAGCGCCCCCTCAGCCGCTCAGCGAGCAGTCCCAGCGGCGGGCGAAGCGAGCGCCCCCTCAGCCGCTCAGCGAGCCGTTACGGAGTCGATCTTCCACTGGCCGGACTCCTTGACGAAGTGGAAGGTGCCGGTGCCTTGCCCCGGAGCCGACGCTTGCAGGAGTGCCTTGTTCCCCTTGACCTTGACCCTGTCGACCTTGAGCCCCTTAGGGAGCGAGAGGCTGTGCTGGGTCGTATGCGATCGGCACCGCGCGAGAGCCGCGTGGTAATTGGACAGGCCGGTGTTCTCCAATGCGTAGCGCTTGGTGAACAGATCGCAAGCGGCTGGGTTGCGGGCGGCCAATTCGTGGACGACCTTGTTGAAGGTCGAATGGACCTGCTGCTGGTCGCTCGAGCCGCCACAGCCCGCCAGCGCGAAAGCCACCAGCCCCACGGCGAGCGAGGCCTTCGATTTCATCCGACTTCGCCTTTCCACGTACTGCGCACCTGGTCTCCGGGCAGCCGGGCCAGCGTACACCACGTGACTGGCAGGCCAGGCCTAGTCGCGCATCGCCGGGAAGAGGATCACCTCCCGGATGGAGTGAGTTCCGGTCAGGACCATTACCAGCCGATCGATGCCCACGCCGATCCCACCGGTCGGCGGCATCCCCCACTCCAGCGCCTGCAGGAACGCCTCGTCGTACGGGTGTGCCTCCGTGTCCCCCTCCCCGGCGAGCGCACGCTGTTCTTCAAAGCGGCGCCTCTGCTCGTCGGGATCGTTCAACTCGGTGAAGGCATTCGCGATCTCCATGCCGCCGATGAACGCCTCGAACCGCTCCACCAGTCCCGGCTCCGACCTGTGGCGCTTGGCGAACGGAGACATCTCCACCGGGTAATCGATCACGAAGGTCGGCTCGATCAATTCCGGCTCGACATGCTTCGAGAGCAGTTCGTCCACGAGCTGCGGCCAGGTGTCGTTTTCGGGCGGGGAGATATCGTGCGCTCGCATCTCGTCGGCGAGCGAGTCCCTGTCGCGGAAACGCAGGATGTCGACCCCGGTCCGCGCGAGGATCGCTTCTCGCAGGGTCTCCCGGCGCCACGGCGGCGAGAGGTCAATCGCTCCTGCAGATCCCGCCTCGGACGCGGCAAAGGCAACGAGTTGTTCGCAGCGACTGGCTATGTCGAGGTAGTCCGCGTAGGCCTCGTAGAACTCGAGCATCGTGAA
>JBQCDC010000238.1:0-2669 GCA_051961575.1 Marmoricola sp. | reverse complement strand
AGGCGTGCCGGGTGCTCAAGGCCGAAGGCCTGCGCGTCATCCTGATCAACTCCAACCCGGCCACGATCATGACCGACCCGGAGTTCGCCGATGCGACCTACGTCGAGCCGATCACGCCGGAGTTCGTCGAGAAGGTCATCGCCCAGGAGCGTCCGGACGCGATCCTGCCGACACTGGGTGGCCAGACCGCCCTGAACGCAGCGATCGCCATGCACGAGCGTGGTGTCCTGGCCAAGTACGGCGTCGAGATGATCGGCGCCTCCTTCGAGGCGATCCACCGCGGCGAGAACCGCGAGCTCTTCAACGCCATCGTGAAGAAGGTCGGCGGCGAGGTCGCTCGTTCGGAGATCTGCCACTCGATGGATGATTGCCTCAAGGCCGTCGAGCACTTGGGCGGCGTCTACCCCGTGGTGATCCGCCCGTCCTTCACCATGGGTGGCACCGGCTCAGGCATCGCCTATTCCGAAGAGGACCTGCACCGCCTCGCGGGCGCAGGCCTGGCGGCGAGCCCGACCACCGAGGTCCTCATCGAGGAGTCGATCCTCGGATGGAAGGAGTACGAGCTGGAGGTGATGCGCGACAGAGCAGACAACGTCGTCATCATCTGCTCGATCGAGAACTTCGACCCGATGGGCGTGCACACCGGTGACTCGATCACCGTCGCGCCCGCGATGACGCTCACGGACCGTGAGTACCAGCACCTCCGTGACCTCGCCATCGGGATCATCCGCGAGGTCGGCGTCGACACCGGCGGCTGCAACATCCAGTACGCCGTCAATCCGGCCGACGGTCGGGTGATCGTCATCGAAATGAACCCGCGCGTCTCGCGGTCCTCCGCGCTCGCCTCCAAGGCAACGGGGTACCCGATCGCGAAGATCGCCGCCAAGGTCGCCATCGGCTACACGCTCGACGAGGTCGCCAACGACATCACCGAGGACACCGCGGCGAGCTTCGAGCCGACGCTGGACTACGTGGTCGTGAAGGTGCCGCGGTTCGCCTTCGAGAAGTTCCCGACCGCCGACGACACCCTGACGACGCACATGAAGTCGGTGGGCGAGGCGATGTCGATCGGTCGCAACTTCACCGAGGCGTTCAACAAGGCGCTGCGGTCCATGGAGAACAAGAAGGCCCCCTTCGACTTCGGACCGCTGGTTGAGGAGGCGACGGAGTCGCCGTCACGAAACCACGAAACCAAGGCCGATCTCCTCGAGCAGATCCGCCGCCCGCACGACGGCCGCGTCCAGAAGGTCATGCAGGCGATCCGCCTCGGCGCGACGCCCGAGGAGATCTTCGAGGCCACCAAGATCGACCCCTGGTTCGTCGACCAGCTCTTCCTGATCAACGAGATCGCCGACGAGGTGGCCGAGGCTGCTGATCTCGACGCGGCCACGCTGCGCCGCGCCAAGCGTCATGGGTTCGCCGACTCGCAGATCGCTGCCATTCGCGATCTGACCGAGGCCGAGGTCCGTCAGGCTCGATACGACCTGAACGTCCGCCCGGTCTACAAGACCGTCGACACCTGCGCGGCCGAGTTCGCGGCCAAGACGCCGTACTACTACAGCTCCTACGACGAGGAGTCCGAGGTCCTGCCGCGCACCAAGCCCGCGGTCCTGATCCTCGGCTCGGGCCCGAACCGCATCGGTCAGGGCATCGAGTTCGACTACTCGTGTGTCCACGCCGCTCTCGAACTCACCAAGGCCGGCTACGAGACGATCATGGTGAACTGCAACCCGGAGACGGTCTCGACCGACTACGACACGGCGGATCGCCTGTACTTCGAGCCGCTGACGCTCGAGGACGTCCTCGAGATCTACCACGCCGAGCTCGAGGCCGGCCCGGTTGCCGGTGTGATCGCGACGCTGGGCGGGCAGACGCCACTCGGCCTGGCCCAAGCGCTCAAGGACGCGGGCTTGCCGATCGTCGGCACCCAGCCCGAGGCCATCGACCTTGCGGAGGAGCGCGGGGCTTTCGGTCGTGTTCTCGACGAGGCGGGCCTCATCGCTCCGAAGCACGGCACCGCCGTCTCGTACGACGACGCCCAGGCGATCGCGCACGAGATCGGATATCCGGTTCTGGTGCGCCCGTCGTACGTCCTCGGTGGCCGCGGTATGCAGATCGTCTACAGCGACGACCAGCTCAAGACCTACCTGGAAGCAGCCACCGAGCTGATCAGTGAGGATCGGCCCGTACTGATCGACCGCTTCATCGACGACGCGGTCGAGATCGACGTCGACGCGCTCTACGACGGCACCGAGCTCTTCCTCGGCGGCGTGATGGAGCACATCGAAGAGGCCGGCATCCACTCCGGTGACTCGTCCTGCACGTTGCCGCCGATCACCCTCGGCGCCTCCGAGATCCAGCGGATCCGCGAGGCCACGGAAGGGATCGTGAAGGGCGTGGGCGTTCGGGGTCTCATCAACATCCAGTTCGCCCTCGGCTCTGACGTCCTCTACGTCCTCGAGGCGAACCCGCGGGCCTCGCGAACCGTGCCTTTCGTGTCGCAGGCGACCGGTACCTCGCTGGCGAAGGCCGCGAGCCGCGTGATGATGGGTGACTCGATCGCCGACCTTCGCAAGGCCGGGGTGCTTCCCGCGACCGGGGACGGCGGCATGCTCCCCACGGATGCGCCGATCGCGGTCAAGGAAGCTGTGCTGCCGTTCAACCGCTTC
>JBQCDC010000237.1:0-5159 GCA_051961575.1 Marmoricola sp. | reverse complement strand
CTGGCCTACGACGAGCGTCGGCGCATGCTGCACGCGAAGGCTCGCGAGGCCGAGCCGGGCGTCAAAGCGCCTGCATAGCTCCGCCGTCCACGGGCAGCATCACGCCCGTGATGTAGGACGACCGCGGGCTGAGCAGGAAGGCTGCGGCAGCGGCGAACTCAGCGGGCTCGCCATACCGGCCCATCGGAATCCCGGCCTCTGCGTTGAGTCGCGCCTGCGCGGCATCGCCCGTGGCGGTGTCGAGCTCGACCAAGCGGTCCGTCGCGATCCGACCAGGTAGCAGGCCGTTGACGCGGATGTTGCGCGGCCCCAGCTCGTTGGCCAGGGTCTTGGCCACCATCGCCAACCCCGGGCGCAACCCATTCGAGATCGCCAGATGTCCGAGCGGCACCTTGACGGAGGTTGAGAGGACGAAGGCGATGGAGCCCTCGCCGTCGATCGCCTCCGCAACCGTCCGCGCGACCCGGAGCCCGCCGAGGAAGACGGACTCGAAGGCGTTGCGCCAATCCTCATCGGTGGACGTCATGACCGGCCCGGACGGCGGCCCGCCCACCGAGATCAGAGCACCGTCGATCCGTCCGAAGGCTGACAGCGCGGCCGACACGAGCGCCTCGGCGGCATCGGGAGCGCCGCTGTCGACCGCCACTCCCCTGACCCCTGCTCCGAGGGCGTCCTCGAGCGCTGTCAGGCCCTCGGCGTTCCGTCCGGAGACAACGACCCTTGCCCCCTCGACTACCAGGGCCTCGACCGTGGCGCGGCCCAGCCCGCGACTCCCGCCGGTGACGATGAAGACCTTGTCCTTGAGCCCGAGATCCATGCGTCCTCCTCAGACAGTCGCGGCGTCTTCACGGAACTGAGTGCGATAAAGCTCGGCATAGGTGCCGCCCTCGGCCAGGAGCTCGAGGTGCGTTCCGCGCTGAGAAACCCGGCCGTCCTCGATGACCAGGATCTGGTCGGCTTGGCGGATCGTGGAGAGGCGATGCGCGATGACGAGGGACGTACGTCCCTCGAGTGCCTTGTCGAGCGCACGCTGGACGGCCGCCTCCGACTCGGAGTCGAGGTGGGCCGTGGCCTCGTCGAGGACGACGATCGCCGGCGCCTTCAGGAGCAGGCGAGCGATCGCGAGGCGCTGGCGCTCACCGCCGGACAACCGATAGCCGCGGTCGCCGACCACGGTGTCGAGTCCGTCGGGCATTCCGCGCACCAGGTCGCCGATCTGAGCGGCGTCGACCGCGTCCCAGATCTCGGCCTCGGTCGCATCCGGTCGGGCGTAGCGCAGGTTCTCGCCGATGGTGTCGTGGAACATGTGCGCGTCCTGGGTGACGTAGCCGACCACGGCCTCGAGCGACTCGAGCGTCACGTCTCGTACGTCCACTCCTCCCACGCGCACGGCTCCACCGGTGACGTCATAGAGGCGCGCCACCAGGTGCGTGATCGTGGTCTTGCCGGCGCCGGAGGGACCGACCAGTGCCACCATCTGGCCAGGCTCGGCCTCGAAGGTGATCGACTTCAGCACCTGGTCGTAGTCTCGGCTCTCCACGCGCGCCACACTCTCCAGGCTGGCGAGGCTGACCTCGTCGGCGCGGGGATACGTGAAGGCCACGTCGTGGAACTCGAGCCGCGCGGTGTCCTTGGGCAGAGCGACGGCGTCGGGCTTCTCCTGGACCATCGACGGCAGGTCCAGAACCTCGAAGATGCGGTCGAAGCTGACGAGCGCGGTCATCACGTCGACACGAACGTTCGACAGTCCCTGCAGCGGGCCGAGTAGGCGCAGCAGCAGGGTGGCCAGCGCGGTCAGCGTGCCCAGGGTGAGCACGTTGTGGATCACCAACGAGCCGCCGATGCCGTAGACCAGGGCCGTCGCCAACGCGGGGATGAGCAGCATCAGCGCCATGAACGTGCGGGTGACCAGGGCGATCTTGACGCCGGCGTCGCGAACGCGGGCAGCCTTGACGGCGTACTTGGCGTCCTCCTCGTCACGGCGGCCGAACAGCTTGAGCAGGAGGGCACCACTGACGTTGAAGCGCTCGGTCATCAGCGACCCGAGGTCGGCGTTGCCGTTCATCTGCTCTCGGGTCAGCGTGCTGACGTGTCGCCCCACCCAGCGGGAAGCGAAGAAGAGGATCGGGAACAAGGCCAGGCACGCGAGGGTGACCTGCCAGCTGAGGGCGAACATGGTCACGCCGACCACGAGCACGCTGACGCTGTTGGACACCGTGCTCGAGAGCGTCGACGTGAACGCGCTCTGCGCGCCGATGACATCGGTGTTGAGACGGGAGACCAGGGCACCTGTCTGCGTGCGCGTGAAGAACGCCAGGGACATCTGCTGGATGTGGGAGAAGACCTTCGTGCGCAGGTCGAAGATGAGGCTTTCCCCGATGCGAGCCGACAGATACCCGTTCACCACGGTCAGAGACGCGTCGAAGATGGAGGTCGCTGCCATCGCGATCGCGAGCCACACCACCAGCGACAGGTTGTGTCTGAGAAGGCCGTGATCGATGAGGCGCTGGGCCAGCAGCGGGTTGATGATCACGATCGCCGCATCGACCACTGTCAGCGCCAGGAAGAGCGCGATCAGTCGCCGGTGCGGCCGTGCGAATGCGGCGACCCGGCGAAGCGTCCGCCGGCTCAGGTCCTGGTCGACGACGCTGCGGTCCGCGCGCATCGACCGCATCATCGGACCGAACGCCGCTCCGCCACCCATGTGGCCCATCTGACTCACGTGATGCGTCAACCCCTCAGATCGTGGAAACGGCGCACCTGCGCCTGGCGCTCGCGCAAACGCTGCGCTTCGGCATCGATGCGGGCCGCGCCTTGCAGCAGCGCCGTGGTCTCGCGGACCGCGCCCTCGTTGATGGCGAGGATCTCGTCGACCAACGCCTGTGTGGCCGACTCGAGGTCGTCGCGGGCGGCCACGCGGTTGGCAAGCCCGATGGCGTGCGCCTCCTCGGCGCCGACGAATCGTGTGGTCACACAAATATCCAACGCTCGCGAGTAGCCAACGCATTCCACGAGCGGCTGAGTGCCGCCCACGTCGGGGACGATCCCGAGCGCCGGCTCCTTCATCGAGAACTGCACATCGTCGGCGACGACACGAAGGTCGCAACCCAAAGCCAGTTGGAACCCGCCGCCGATCGCGTATCCCTGCACGGCCGCAATGCTGACGAACCGCGGATCGCGTAGCCAGGCGAATCCGGCCTGGAACTCCGCGATCGCATCGAGGATCACGTCATCGGCGGAGTTGATCAGGTCGGGAATCCCCTGCTCGTCCGGCAGACCCTCGGGGGTGAACATGGCCCGGTCCAGACCCGCCGAGAACGCCTTGCCCGCCCCCTTGAGGACGACGATGCGGATCGAGTCCGGGAGACCGGCCCCGATCTGTGCCAGGGTCCGCCACATCCGAGGCGTCTGGCTGTTGCGCTGGTCGGGCTTGTTCAGCGTGACCGTAGCGACCGCATCGTCGATCTCGAGCAGGAGTCCGGCAGCCTCAAGGGCCGCCGAGTCGGGAAGCGTCATGCCCGAATCTTCTCAGTCCCCACCGTCAGAATTCTCGGAGGTAGCAGAGCATCCGGTAATCGGTGCCCGGCTCGATGTTCACGAAGCCGTGCCGTTCGTAGAACCGGCGGGCGGCCTCGTCCACTTCGTCGACGTTGATGTGCATCTCGCCAACGCCGCGGTCCTTCAGCAACTCGATCGCCTGGGTCAGAATCCGCGTGCCGATTCCGCTCCCCCGCAGTTCGGGGACGACATAGAGCTCGTCGAGCTGGGCCAGCGGGCCGTCGTAGTAAGGCGTCGGTCGCAGGGTGATCAGGGCGAATCCGACAGGCTCGCTGATCTCCGCAAGCACAGCCATCACGGTCGACTCGGCGAGGATGCGCTCGAAGCGCGCCACCAGCGTCGCCGAGTCCGGAACCGGGGAGGCGAACTCATGGTTGAAGGCGCGGAGAAGTCCCGACGCGACCACCGCGTCCGCGGGGGTGCCCACGCGAATACGGAGTTCCACAGCGCAACTCTAGACAGGCGTAGTGATGAACGTCGCGATCTCTCGATTCGTGTTTTGAACTCCCTTCCCCGTAGTCTCTAGCTGTCGACTCGTGATGTTCTCGCCGCGAGTTGTCCGCACGTTGTAGCCGCCCGATCACCGGGCAGTTCCGTGTCCGGCCATCCGAAACCTCGGACTCCTGGTCATCGGCGAGGCATGTACAGATTGCGATTGACCCTTGTCTTCCTTCCTTGAACTTGGCGTGCCCGCACGCCTCAACGACGTTCTCGCCGCCGCTGGCATCGAGACGCCCACCCCGATCCAGGAGGCGACCCTTCCTGACTCGCTCGCCGGACGTGACGTCCTCGGCCGTGGCCGCACCGGCTCGGGCAAGACCTACGCCTTCCTACTCCCCGTGGTCGCTGGGCTTCTGGACGGACCGAAGGCGCAGCCGCGGGCTCCCCGCGCGCTGATCCTGGCGCCCACGCGTGAGCTCGTGGGGCAGATCGTGGAGTCCCTCAAGCCACTGGCGAAGGCGTCCGGACTGAAGGTTCACACCGTGTTCGGTGGCGTCAGCCAGAAGCCGCAGGTCGACGCACTCCGTGCGGGCGTGGACATCATCGTCGCGTGCCCCGGGCGACTCGAGGACCTCATCGGGCAGGGCCACTGCACGCTGTCGTCGGTTCAGGTCACCGTCCTCGACGAGGCCGACCACATGGCCGACCTGGGCTTCCTGCCCGGTGTCCGACGTCTCCTTGCCGCCACGCCCGCCGACGGCCAGCGCCTGTTCTTCTCCGCGACTCTCGACCAGGCCGTCAACGCGCTCACCAAGAAGTTCCTGACCAACCCGGTCACGCACGAGGCCGATTCCGCGCAGTCGCCGGTCGCGACCATGACGCACCACGTGCTCCACATCGAGCGCGACCACCGGCTCGCGATCCTGACCGACCTGACCAGCGCTCCCGGACGGACGGTCGTCTTCACGCGGACCAAGCACTCCGCGAAGGGCCTGGCCCGGCAGCTGAACCGCAACGGAGTGCCAGCGGTCGAACTCCACGGCAACCTGGGCCAGAACGCCCGGACGCGCAACCTCGACGCCTTCCACCAGGGCAAGGCGAGCGTCCTCGTCGCCACCGACATCGCGGCTCGTGGCATCCACGTCGAGGACGTCACACTC
>JBQCDC010000236.1:0-6685 GCA_051961575.1 Marmoricola sp. | reverse complement strand
TCGCTGATCAGCGCGCGCCGGCCCGACGACTACCGCTACGAGCTCACCGCCTTCACCGGACCGATGAAGGCGCTGGTCAGCAAGATCGAGGGCCGCTTCGACTTCCAGCCGCAGGGCGACCAGACCGTGGCAACCTGGACCTGGGTGCTCCACCCGACCAACGCCGTCACCGGCCTCGCACTCCCCGTGCTCGGCTTCTTCTGGAAGGGCTGGGCCGCGAAGATGTGGCCCAAATTCGCTTCTCGCATCTAGGCGCGGGTCAACCATTCGTGGACCCCGGTGTCGACGCCGGGGATGTCGCGCCGAACCGTTCCGGCGATCTCGGCGACGGTCACGGCCGCCAGTTCACGCCGCCAGGCCGCTTCGGCCTTGTACATCACGCTCGCGATCTGACACGGCCGCGCGCAGGCCTCCGGGCTCGCCGCGAGCGGACCCTTCTGCCGGATCTCCGTGCAGCGGAAAGCATGCGCTGACCCTTCGACCGCTTCGACGACGTCGAGAACCGTGATGTCCGCCGGGTCGCGGGCCAGCGTGAACCCACCGCGAGGCCCCGATGTCGAGGTCACGATTCCTGCCTTCACCAGCGCCTGCAGCTGCTTGTTGAGGTACGTCGCTCCGAGCTCGTGCAGGGCCGCAAGCCGCGTCGTGGGCACGAGCTGCGGCGAGGCCCAGTTCAGCTCGAGGCAGGAGTGGAGGGCCCACTCGACTCCGACGCTCATCTTCATGGACAACAGCCTACCTGTGTTCTACGCTATCCTGGACATTCAATATCCAGAATAAGGAGAGCGTGATGAGCGACAACGCAGTGTTCGACGGATTTCCCCGTGGCTACAAGGGCCTGGCGGGCATCGAGGTGGCCATTTCGCAGAGCTCGGTGCCGGAGCAGATTCGTGAGCTCGTGAAGATGCGGTGCAGCCAGATCAACGGCTGTGCGTACTGCGTCGACATGCACTACAAGGACGCGCGGGCGGCGGGCGAGACCGAGGAGCGCCTCTACATGCTCAGCGCCTGGCGCGAGGCGACCGTCTACTCCGACGCCGAGCGGGCCGCGTTGGCGCTGGCCGAGGCGATCACCCTCATCTCGCAGGCGCACGTGCCGGCGGAGGTCGAGGCGGAGGCCAAGCGCCACTTCGACACCGAGGCTTATGCGGCGCTGGTCTGGGTGATCGTCATGATCAACGCCTGGAACCGACTCGCGATCACCGGCCATTCCGAGCCGGGTCACTACGTCGCCGCTCAGGCGGCCTGAGTGGGAGGGGCGCCAGCGATTGACTAGAATCGCTGGCGTTCCCCACCTTTGAGCCCAGGAGTGCACGTGGCCCGTGTCGTTGTCGATGTGATGCCGAAGCCGGAAATCCTCGACCCTCAGGGCAAGGCGGTGCAGGGCGCGCTCCCGCGGCTCGGCTTCTCCGGGGTGCTCGACGTCCGTCAGGGCAAGCGGTTCGAGATCGAGTTCGACGGTGACGTCACTCCCGAGCGCCTCGACGAGGTCAACCGGATGGCCGAGACGCTGCTGTCCAACCCGGTGATCGAGGACTTCGCCGTCACGGTGACCGCATGAAGATCGGCGTCGTCACCTTCCCGGGCACCCTCGACGATGTAGACGCTCAGCGCGCGGTGCGCACCGCCGGAGCTGAGGCAGTTGCCCTCTGGCACGGCGACCACGACCTGAAGGGCGTCGACGCGGTCGTCCTCCCCGGCGGCTTCTCCTACGGCGACTACCTGCGCTGCGGCGCGATCGCGCGCTTTGCTCCGGTGATGACCGAGGTCATCGCCGCAGCCAACGCCGGCATGCCGGTGCTCGGGATCTGCAACGGCTTCCAGATCCTGTGCGAGTCCCACCTGCTCCCGGGTGCGCTGATCCGCAACGACCACCGCAAGTTCGGCTGCCTCGACCAGCCGGTGCGCATCGAGAACGCCAGCACGGCGTGGACCAACCAGTACACCCTGGGTGACGAGGTCACGATCGTGCTGAAGAACGGCGAGGGCTCCTTCGTCGCCGATGAGGCCACCCTCGACATGCTCGAGGGTGAGGGCCGCGTGGTCGCTCGCTACGTCGGCAACCCGAACGGTTCCCAGCGTGACATCGCCGGCATCACCAACGAGCGTGGCAACGTCGTCGGCCTGATGCCGCACCCGGAGCACGCGATCGAGGATCTCTGTGGTCCGGGCACGGACGGCCTCGGCTTCTTCACGAGCGTGCTCTCCGCGCTCGTGCGCTGATCACCAGCCCAGCAACGATCCGAACCCGCGCGACACCCAGCCGGCTGCGGCTGCCATCGCGTGACCGATCGTCTCCAGTACGCCCTGAGTGGCGTGCCAGATCTGAGCCACCATCGAGGGCTGGCTGGTCATCGGCGGAATCGGGGCGGGCAACGACGGCTGCAGCGGTGCTGCCTGAGCGTTGTTCAGCCGGGCCGCATTCGGCTCCGGTGACGCCGTGGTCGGTGCGGCGGTCGGCTGAGCTGCCTTGGGCGCCGCGGCCGGCGGGATCACCTTGGTCGCCGCCTTCGGCGCCTCCATGGTCGGCACACGCGTGGCGAGCTTCGGCGCCAGCGCCCTGGCCGCCACATGGGTCGGCAGCTTGATGCCGGTTGCGGTGCCGAGGCCCGACGTCACCGTCTTCACCGTTCCCGCCAAGGTGGACTTGGTCGGTCGGCTCGTGGGCGTCGTGGGTGCGGGCGTGGTGGGCGTCGTGGTGGGTGCGGCCGTCGTCGGACTGGACGTGGGCTTCGCGGTGGCTGTCGACTTGGTGGGCGTCGGCGACGGCTTCGCCGCGGAGCTCGGCTGGGTCGTCGGCTTCGCCGTCGCTGTGGGCTTCGCCGTCACCGTCGGCGTGGCGCTGGTCGGCGCCTTCGTCGGAGTCTTCGTCGGTGTCGCCACAGGCTTCGAGGGCGTGGCCGCGGGCTTTGACGGCGTCGCCGACGGCACCGGCTTCGGGATGGCTCCGATCGCGCTGTCCGGCAGCACGGCCGGGATCGGCGAGACCGGGCGCAGGTCGACGAAGTTGCTGTCGATGTTCAGCGTGATGCCGCTGTTGGTCGCATTGTGACCGCCGTAGTACTGGTGTGCGCGCTGGTGGCTGGCCCAATTCTTTGAATCGACGTAATTCGACTTCACGTTTTCCTGGTTATTCCATTCCGCGATCCAAATCTGGTCGGGGAGGACGAACCCGGACGGCTTGTTGTTGGCCATGGCGTTCATCAGGCGAGCGCCCGACTGGCCACTGACGTAGGTGCCGCCCGCGTATCCGTAGGCGTGCAGGCGGTTGGACCATGCCGACAGGAACCACAACGTCGAGGCGTCGCAGTTCTCGTAGCCGGTGTGCCAGTTCTCCATGTCGTAGAACAGCGTGCTGCCAGGGGTGATCCCGATGGCCTTGGCGTGCGCGACCGCGTCGTCGGCCTGCGCTGCACCCTGCTTGCGGGCGGCGGCATAGGTCTTGGTCGGGCTGGAGTTGATCACCTGGCTGAAACCGGTGCACGACGCCTGCGGCCCCACGGTCAAAGGCAGAAGGTGCCAGCCCTTCTGCTGAACGTGGCTCACCCAGGAGGCGGTGAGGTTCGGCTGCGAGCAGGCGCGCAGGGATCCGGAGATGTAGATCCCGATGCCGCGATAGGGGTTGGTCTTGTCCCTCAGCCAGGCGTCCATGGTGGAGGCGCTCGGTGCGGCACAGGCGTCGAAGGCCCAGCCGGTGAGGCTGCCAGGAGTGTTCTGCGGCGTCGGAGTCGCCGCGAGTGAGAAGGCCAGCGGCCAGGCTCCGAGCGCTGAGGCCGCGATCACCGCGATGCCGAGACGACGTCGCCTAGCGCGCCGGCGGCGCATCTGCGCGACGCGCTCGAGCTTGGTCTGCAGTGGAGTTGCGACAGGTGTCGTGGGGGAAGGCATCTGGGTTACTCCTCAAGTAACTGGAGTAACAGAACAACACAATTTTCACACCCGTTACAAACGGAATCCGCTAATTACAAATGTGTAATTTAAACCCCAGGCGGAGCGCCCGGAAATCACATTCTTGTCATTTCCGAACGCTCCGCCTGGGGTTCTTGGTTGGTCGAGTGCCGCGCAGAGCGCGGTGTATCGAGACCTCAGTCGGTCGCGACCTCGAGCGACCGGCCGAAGCGCGGCCGACCGACCAGCAGGCCCGCGGCCACGACCGCGAGTCCTGCCAGAGCTGTCGCGGCCCAGAAGCCGGCCCGAGCACCCACCAGGAAGTCGCCGGCGACGGCGAATCCCGCGAAGGTGGACGCGACGACCGCGAGGCCTACCGCTCCGCCGAGCTGCTGCATGGTCTGGAACAGACCCGAGGCAGCTCCGGCGTGCTCCGGCTCCACGTTGCGCAGCGCCAGCGTCGTCAGCGGCATGAAGGTCATGCCCGCGGAGAGGCCGGTGATGGCCAGCGTCAGCACGATCACGACGAACGGCGTGTGCGCGCTCAGCATGGTCAGCGGGATGAAGCCGGCCAGCCGGATCACGGTGCCGGTGACTACCAGAGGCGTAGCCCCGAATCGCTCGACCAGGTACGGAGCGAAGCGCGACATCGCGAACACGCTCAGCGGCAGCGGGAGGAACGCCAAGCCCGTGACGAGCGGGCTGTGGTGCTGGAACTCCTCGAGGTACTGGACCATCAGGAAGAACATGGCCAGCATCCCGCCGTAGGTGGCAGCCATGACTGCCAGGGCTGCGACGCGGCTCGGGCTCCTGAGGAGCGCGGGCTGCAGCAGTGGGTGGGCGACGCGTCGCTCGGTACGGGCAAGCACCGCGATCAGGACGGCGCCGACGATGAACCCGCCGACCGTCCGCCAGCCGCCCCAGCCGTAGTCGGGCGCCTCGATGAGCGCCCAGACCAGCGCGACCGCTCCGCCGGTGGCCGACAGGGCGCCGACGATGTCGAAGCGTCCAGGCCGACGCGGGGTCTCCGCGACGAGCTTGGGAACCAGGATCAGCGCCCCGAGGACGGCAAGGCCGATCGGCACGTTGATGATCAGCGTCCAGCGCCACGAGGTCGTCTGGGTCAGCACGCCGCCGAGGATCAGCCCGAGCGCACCTCCCATCGACGCAATGGCGGAGAACATGGCCAATGCCTTGTTGCGGGCGTGCTCGTTGCGGGCCGACGTGGTGATCAGCGCGAGCACGCTGGGCGCCGCGAGGGCTGCGCCCACACCCTGGAGGCCGCGAGCGGCGATCAGGATGGCCGGGGTGGTGGCGATGCCGCCCACCAGCGAGAAGCCGGTGAAGATCGCCATTCCGGCGAGGAAGGTGCGACGGCGGCCGAACACGTCGCCGATGCGCCCGCCGAGAAGCAGCAGGCCGCCGAAGGCGAGCGCATAGCCGTTGAGCACCCAGCTCAGGCCGGCGTTGCTGAAGTGAAGATCAGTCGCGATATGCGGGAGCGCGACGTTCACGACGGTGGCGTCGAGAACGAGCATGAGTTGGGCAAGCATGACGATCCAGAGACCGAGGGAGAGGCGGTCGTTCTTCTCGACCTTTCGTTGGTCGAGTGCCGCCGAAGGCGGTGTATCGGGACCCGTTGTCGGGGTCTTGGAGAGCGTTGTTGCAGACATGGATGGCGTCCTGTTCTGGCTGACTTTCGTTCCGGCCAACCGGGTGTACTCTTAAGGGGAGAGTTGCTCCGGTTAGAACTATACGGAGACAGTCTCCGGTTTTGCAAGTAGGTTTCGGCTTTTCTTTTGAAGGGATGTGGTCAACGTGCGTGCGGACGCTCAGCGCAACCGTGATCGCATCGTCGAGGTTGCCCGCCCGTTGGTTCGCCAGAAGGGCATCGACGCTGTCTCCATGGACGAGATCGCCAAGGCGGCGGGCGTTGGCCCCGGGACGCTTTATCGACATTTCCCCACCAAGGAAGCGCTGTACGACGCGATTCTCGAGGCCTGGGTCCTCCAGGTGAACGACGTGGTCGACAAGGCACTCGAGACCTCGAACGCGCCGCGGGAGCAGCTGCTGTCGTGGCTGTCGTCCTACGTCGAGCTGCTCACCGCGCACAAGGGCGGAGCCGCCCGCATCACCGCGTCTCTGGGCGACCCCGGTTCGCCCTACGCGACCAAGTGCATGACCTATCTGAACGCGAACCAGCGCGTGATCGACAGCCTGACCGAGTCGAACGCATTGCGTCCCGGCATCGACGCCATGCAGTTGTGTCGCCTGGTCGGTGGGGTTGCTGCCGTGGCGGACAACAGCGAGCTCGACGTGGCCGCCATCGAGCCGATGCTCGACGTCATCGCTGACGGAGTCCTCGTTTAGAGGAAGTCATGCCTCCACGGGTAGATTTGGCGCGTGACTGCAGCGCCCGAGGCCCGTACATCCCTCGACACCGTGGCGGTTGCCGCGACCGATCCCGACAAGGCGCAGCCCTGGGCTGACCTCGGCCTCAAGGCCGACGAGTACGAGCGGATCCGCGAGATCCTCGGCCGCCGCCCCACCAGCGCCGAGCTGGCCATGTACTCGGTGATGTGGAGCGAGCACTGCTCCTACAAGTCCTCCAAGATCCACCTCAAGCAGTTCGGCGAGATCCCGCAGGAGACCCCGATCGGCCCGATGCTCGCGGGCATCGGTGAGAACGCAGGCGTCATCGACATCGGCCAGGGTTACGCCGTCAGCTTCAAGGTCGAGTCCCACAACCACCCGTCCTACGTCGAGCCCTACCAGGGCGCGGCGACCGGCGTCGGCG
>JBQCDC010000235.1:0-2931 GCA_051961575.1 Marmoricola sp. | reverse complement strand
TTCAGCGCCCAGTTGGAGAGCGGGGCGGTCACGAGCAGGAGCGCGCCGAACACGGCGGCGGCGACATTCGTCACCTTCAGAACCACGCGCTCGATCTGCTTGACGTGGAGCGGATCTGACGCGATCCGGCGAGCGGCGGTCGCCTGTAAGCCGAGCTGGACGACCCCGACCACCAGCAGCACATTCATCAGCGAACCCAGCGCGCCGTAGTGCTTCGGCCCGAGCAGGCGAGTAGCCGCGATCTGGAAGCCGAACGTGCCAAGGCTCATGATCGCCATCGCGATGGCGATGACGCCTTCGCTTCGAAGGAAGCGCGACGCCTTGGCGGTCAGATCTGACACGCGCGGCAGTCTTTCACGCCGCCTGACGTCAGTGACGCAGGTCGGCGACGTAGATCGCCGTCCCCGGGGTGAGGAGCCCACGCGTACGCGACCAACCGCCCCACACGCGGTCGTGATCGGCGGGCCACTCGGGCTCGATGAGGTCGACCAGCGCAAAGCCTGCGGCCGACAGCGCGCGCACCCAGTCGCCCAACGTCCGGTGATGCTCGACGTAGCGCGTCTCACCGGTCTCGTCGTCGACCTCGACGTAGGGCGTGCGGTCCCAGTACGACTGGCTCGCGGTGAGACCCTCCTCGCCCGGGTCGTCGGGGAACATCCAGCGCGTCGGGTGGGTGACGGAGAACGCCAAGCGCCCGCCAGGCCGCAGGATGCGCGCGATCCCGGTGATGAGCGGATCGGCCTCGGCGATGAACTGCAGGGCGCCGAACGCCGAGAAGACGATGTCGAAGCTGTTGTCACGGAACGGCAAGTCGGCGGCACCGGCGCACAGGACGGGCAGGTGGCTGCCGCGCTCCTCGTCGATCCGGCGGCTGTGCTGCAGCTGGCGAAGGGACACATCGAGCCCGACCGGGCGCCCGCCTCGTGCGAGCACCCATCGCGAGCACTGGCCTGCGCCGCTACCCAGCTCGAGCACGTCCCGCCCGGAAACGTCGCCCAGGGCCTTGATGGAGTCCTCACGAACACCCTCGGGCCCCCACAGGAAGCCCGAGTCGCCCAAGAATTCGCCGTGGGTGGCCTGATACTCGTCTGCGTACCCGTCCCACTCGGCCCGGTTCGCCCGGAGCGACTCGCTCTCGTCCACGGGACGCCGTTCAGGACGCACTGCGTTCACGGGGCCGAGGCTACGCGAGCGCGCTCAGGCCGGTTGGACGTGCCCGAACCCTGGCCAGTACAATTTTTGGGCGCGAAGTCTGCGTGCGCTTCAGACAGAGAAGCGCACGCTCGCTTGATACTCCATCACGGTGAAACAGGCTTTCGCGTGCCCACGGGCGAGGCACCCGCCGCGTCCACAACAAAGGTTCCTACTACTACATGACCATCACTCCCGAAGCACCCCAGGTCGCCATCAACGACATTGGGTCGGAAGAAGACTTCCTCGCCGCCATCGACGCCACCATCAAGTTCTTCAACGATGGCGACATCGTCGAGGGCGTCATCGTCAAGGTTGACCGCGACGAGGTTCTGCTCGACATCGGCTACAAGACCGAAGGCGTCATCCCTTCGCGTGAGCTCTCCATCAAGCACGACGTGGACCCCAACGAGGTCGTCTCCGTCGGCGACGAGGTCGAGGCTCTGGTTCTCCAGAAGGAGGACAAGGAAGGCCGCCTGATCCTGTCCAAGAAGCGTGCTCAGTACGAGCGTGCCTGGGGCACCATCGAGCAGGTCAAGGAAGAGGACGGCGTCGTCGAGGGCACCGTCATCGAGGTGGTCAAGGGCGGCCTCATCATCGACATCGGCCTCCGCGGCTTCCTGCCCGCGTCGTTGGTCGAGATGCGCCGCGTTCGGGACCTTCAGCCTTACGTGGGCATGAAGCTCGAGGCGAAGATCATCGAGCTCGACAAGAACCGCAACAACGTCGTGCTCTCGCGTCGTGCGTGGCTCGAGCAGACCCAGTCCGAGGTTCGCCACGGCTTCCTCACCCAGTTGCAGAAGGGCCAGATCCGCAAGGGTGTCGTGTCCTCCATCGTCAACTTCGGTGCGTTCGTCGACCTCGGCGGCGTCGACGGTCTCGTCCACGTCTCCGAGCTCTCCTGGAAGCACATCGACCACCCGTCCGAGGTCGTCACCGTGGGCGACGAGGTCACGGTCGAGGTCCTCGACGTCGACATGGACCGCGAGCGCGTCTCCCTGTCGCTCAAGGCGACCCAGGAAGACCCGTGGCAGCACTTCGCCCGTACCCACCAGATCGGTCAGATCGTCCCGGGTAAAGTCACCAAGCTCGTCCCGTTCGGTGCGTTCGTTCGCGTCGAAGAAGGCATCGAGGGTCTGGTCCACATCTCCGAGCTCGCCGAGCGTCACGTGGAGATCCCGGAGCAGGTCGTTCAGGTCAACGACGACACGATGGTCAAGATCATCGACGTCGACCTCGAGCGTCGCCGTATCTCGCTGTCGCTGAAGCAGGCCAACGAGACCGAGACCGCCGCCCACGTCGACGAGTTCGACCCGACGCTCTACGGCATGGCTGCCTCGTACGACGACCAGGGCAACTACATCTACCCCGAGGGCTTCGACCCGGAGACGGGCGAGTGGCTCGAGGGCTACGAGACGCAGCGCGCCGCCTGGGAGGAGCAGTACGCCAAGGCTCACGCTCGCTGGGAGCAGCACGTCAAGCAGCAGGCCGACGCCAAGAAGGCGGACGTCGAGGCTGGCGAGGCGACCACGTACTCGAGCGAGGGCACCGAGGAGGCCGGCGGTTCGCTGGCCAGCGACGAGGCACTCCAGGCTCTTAGCGAGAAGCTCACGGGCAACAACTGCTCCAGCTCTCCACCGGTGGGCCGGTTCCGTGCGGACCGGGCCCTCGGCCATTTCTCTGACAGGCTGACCTCATGCGTGTGGGACTCACCGGCGGGGTGGCGTCGGGCAAGAGCAC
>JBQCDC010000234.1:0-3202 GCA_051961575.1 Marmoricola sp. | reverse complement strand
AGCAGCACCACCGCGCCGGAACCGCGTCCACCGACGACCGACAGACCGCGCTCAGCGCGACGCGCTCGAACCGCGAGGTACTCGACGATCCGGTCCTTGACCTCGTCGAGACCGTGGTGGTCGGCGTCGAGAACGGCGCGCGCCGCGGCGATGTCGGTGTTGTCCGTCGTGGTCTTGTTCCACGGCAGCTCGAGCACGGTGTCGAGCCACGTCCGGATCCAGCCGGCCTCCGGGTTCTGGTCGCTCGACCGCTCCAGCTTGTCGACCTCACGCAGCGCGGCCTCGCGCACATGCTCCGGGAGATCGGCCGCCTCCACGCGAGCGCGGTAGTCGTCGGAGCCCTCGGGCTCACCCTCGCCGAGCTCCTTGCGGATCGCCGCCAGCTGCTGGCGCAGCAGGAACTCACGCTGGTTCTTCTCCAGCGAATCGCGCACGTCGGACTCGATCTTGTCGTTGACCTCGGTCTCCGCGAGGTAGTCACGGGTCCAGCCGATCAGCAGCTGCAGACGCTCGGAGATGTCCGGGGTCTCGAGCAACTGCTGCTTGCGCTCGTTGGACAGGTAGGGCGCCCATCCCGCGGTGTCCGCCAACGTGCTCGGGTCCTCGATCGCGTTGACCGAGTCGATGATCTGCCAGGCCTCGCGGCGCTGCAGCACGGAGAGCACCAACTTCTTGTAGTCGCCGGCCAGCGCCCGCACCTCGTCCGTCACCTCGAAGGCCTCGACGGGCTCGGCCTCGACCCACAGGGCCGCGCCGGGGCCGGTCACGCCACTGCCGATGCGTGCGCGCTCGCTCGTCCGCAGCACCGCGGCGGGCGTACCGCCCCGCGACTTGCCGACCTGCTCAACACTGGCGACGACACCATGGGTCGCGTAGCCGCCGTCGAGACGGGGCGCGACCAGGATCTCGGGGGTTGCGCCGGACGTCGCGGCGGCTTGCGCGGCCTCGACCGCAGCGCGAGCGCCGTCGCCGAGCTCGATGGGAACGACCATGCCCGGCAGCAGCACCAGATCGTCCAGGAACAGAACAGGAAGCTTCTTCGTGGTCATCAGGGGGACCCTCCGCAAAAGTTGAGTGGTAGCGACTCAACCCGTGGCGACCGGCGTTTGTTCCCGAGTCTGCATGGTCACTTCCCGCACACCTCGACTAGAACCCCTTGCTCTCCTTGACGTTCCTTGCCATACTTGACGCATGTCCACTCTCACCCAGGTCGAGCAGGAGATCCTCGACAAGCTCGCGGAGGGTCTGCGTGAGCGCCTCGGCGGCCTCGAGGGAGACCTCGACGCGTCGTGGGTTGCCGCCGCCATGCTCGACGCGATTCCGGCGACCCATCCGTTCGAGGACCTGGGCCCCTTCTACGACACCACCGGAGTCTCGCGCTGGCTCGGCATCACCCGGCAGGCGTTGCACCAGAAGGTCAAGGCCGGTCAGCTCCTGGCCCTCACCACGGGTGACGGTCAGCGGCTCTACCCCGCGTGGCAGTTCTCGCCGGACGGTCGTCCTCTGACCGGGCTCGTCGACCTGCTGCGCATCCTCAACCCTGCTGCGGCCGACCCGTGGACGGTGGCGGTCTGGCTGACCCGGCCGGTCGAGGAATCGGGCAGTCGCAGCGCCGTCGACGTGATGCGCTCGTTGAAGCCCGTCGGGCCGCGCGGTGCCGAGTGGGACGATCTCCTGGCCGAGGCACGCGAAGACGCCAGTCGTTGGTCGATGTGAGTCGCCAAGAGGTCGCCGTCGGCGAACCGCCCGACGAGCTCGCGGATTTTCCATCCATCGCCCTGTCCGGGCTCTGGTTCCGAGCGCACAGCGTCTCGCGCGGGGTCTGGTGGTACAGCAGCGACGGCTCGGGCAGGTTCGATCTCGCGCCACCGAACGGCACCTGCTACCTGGGCTCGAGCGTGGGGGTCGCGGTGCGCGAGCGACTCGGACGTCGGCTGTCGGCCGGGCCGGTGCCGGCCGCGGTCGCGGATCAGATGCTGGTTTCGCGCGTCCGGCTGCGCGCACGCGTTGCCGACTTCACCGAACGGGCGGCAGAGCGATTCGGCATCACCCGTGAGATCGGCACGATCACTCCGTATGACCTACCGCGGCGCTGGGCCGGCGCTCTCCACCAGGCCGGCCATCGGGGGCTGCGCTACTGGCCGAGGTTCGCGGTCGCAGCCGAGGACCTGTCGGTGGCACTGTTCGCCGCAGCCGGAGCCGGCACCAGGCGAGGCGATCCGGGGCCGTTCACCGGTCGCGATGCGCTGTGAGCCGCTGGCATCTCGGTGCTGGGGGTGCCCCGATCGCTCCCGGTCACACCACCGCCGTCTCAACCTCGGTGAACCGGGCGTAGCGCTGGGCTGCCTCGTCGAGCAGGTCCGGCGCCGGCCGCGGACGACCCTCGAACCAGTCGACCCGGACCTCCTGGCGACGTGCGAACCTCTTGACCGACCACAATCCGACGATCTGACCGTCGACGAGCACAGACGCCTTGAACATGCCATTCCCGCCCGGCACGACCGCGGCCATGATCTCCGGTGTGGAGAAGGCCGAGCGATTCTTGTAGCCGAGCACGTACTCGTCGAACCCAGGCAGTAGGTGCACGCCGGTCGGCGTGGCATCGAGCGGTCCGTGCCAGTGGGGGAGGCCGTCGATGTCGGTGCGCTCGAGCTGCTTCTCGACCGCCGCCAGTCCGGCACGGGCGTCGCCCTTGGTGAGGAAGGCCCATCCCGCGAAGTCGTCGAGGGTGACGGGCCCGTGGCTGGAGAAGTAGCGCAGTGCCAGCTCGGCGAGGGCCTCGTCGCGGTCGAGCACGCGCGCGTCGGGAACCCATTCCTGCAGCAGCGCGTAGGTAGGTTGCTTGCCCACGTGTGGACCGAAGCAGAGCACACCCTGCTCAGCGAAGTAGCGCAACAGGTGCGGTCCGCGCTGATCGCCACTGTCGACGCCGGCCGCCTCCATGAGGGCGAACAGTTCCGGACGACCGAGACAGCGCCCGCCGGAAAGACCAGCCTCCCAGGCGGCTCGCGCCTTCTTGACCGCCACGTCGTCGAGCCCCAGGCCGCGCCGCCGACCTGCCGCTGACTGGCTCGCACGTGGACCGAGCAACTCGGGCATCCAGCGCGCATCCGCCGCCGCGACGAGGTGCAAGGTGCCGCGCATCGGCCAGGTGCGGACGATCTCGCGATCGAGCAACGCCCTTTCGACATCCGCCTCGGTC
>JBQCDC010000233.1:0-15295 GCA_051961575.1 Marmoricola sp. | reverse complement strand
TCGTGGCTCTACCGGTGGTCTTCTTCGCGGGGTCGGACCTGGCGCACACCGCGCGCCTGTGGGAATCCGCAGAGACGCGGGCGCACGTGCTGACCGCGGTCTCGACGTAGGTTTCGTGACGGCGCTTCGCGCCTCCTCAACCTCCGGTTTAGCGGAACGCGGACGCTCCGGTCAGAGCGCGGCCGATCATGAGCTGATGCACCTCGTTGGTGCCCTCATACGTGAGCACCGATTCGAGGTTGTTCGCGTGCCGCAGGATCGGGAACTCGAGGGTGATGCCGGCGGCGCCGAGGATCGTGCGGCACTCACGCGCGATTGCGATCGCCTCGCGGACGTTGTTGAGCTTGCCCAGGCTGACCTGTTCCGGGAGCACCTCCTGGTGGGCGTCCTTCAGCGATGCGAGGTGGAGCGCGAGCAGCATGCCCTTGCCGAGCTCGAGTGTCATGTCGGCGAGCTTGGCCTGGGTGAGCTGGAAGGCGGCGAGCGGACGGTCGAAGATCTCGCGCTCGCCTGCGTAGGTGATCGCAGTCTCGAGGCAGTCGCGAGCCGCGCCGAGCGAGCCGAAGATGATGCCGAAGCGCGCCTCGTTGAGGCAGGAGAGCGGCCCCTTGAGGCCACGGACCTCGGGGAAGACCGCGTCCGCCGGCAACCTGACGTCCTCGAGCACCAGCTCACTGGTGACCGACGCTCGCAGCGACAGCTTGTGCTTGATGGCCGGCGCTGAGAAGCCCGGGGTGTCCGTTGGGACGACGAAGCCGCGGATGCCCTCCTCGGTCTGCGCCCACACCACGGCCACGTCGGCGACCGAGCCGTTGGTGATCCACATCTTGTTGCCCGTGAGGATCCAGTCGTCGCCGTCACGGCGGGCGCGCGTGCGCATGCCGCCCGGGTCGGATCCGAAGTCGGGCTCGGTGAGGCCGAAGCAACCGATCGCCTCGCCGGCTGCCATGCGGGGGAGCCACTGCTGCTTCTGCTCTTCGGAACCCCAGCGCCAGATCGCGAACATCGCGAGCGAGCCCTGCACCGAGACGAGCGAGCGGATCCCGGAGTCGCCGGCCTCGAGCTCCATGCAGGCCAGTCCGTAGGACGTGGCGCTGGAGCCCCCGCAGCCGTAGCCCTCGAGATGCATGCCGAGCACGCCGAGCTCGCCGAGTTCCTTCGTGAGCTCGCGAGCGGGAACCTGGCCGGCCTCGTACCAATCGGCGATGTTCGGCCGGATCGTGGCGTCGACGTACTTGCGTACGGTGTCGCGGATCGCGCGGTCCTCGGGGGTGAGGAGGTGGTCGATCGCGAAGAGGTCCAGGGGAGCGGTGGGCATGGACACGAGCGTAGGTCCTCGCAATGCTGGCCGGGTGACTGATGACCTTGCCGAGCGCATTGAATCCTTCCTGGCCGCACACGATCCCTCAGCGATGGACCCTCTCGAGTTTCTGCGAGCGCGGTTCGACGCGGGGCTTGCCTGGGTCGCGTACCCCGAAGGCCTGGGTGGCCTCGGGCTGCCTCAGTCGCGTCAGTCGGAGGTCGAGGAGGCGTTCGCGGACACGCCTTCGAACCGTCCCGACAAGAACGGCATCGGGCTTGGCATGGCCGCGCCGACGATCCTCGCCTACGGCACCGATGAGCAGAAGAAGCGCTTCCTGAGGCCGTTGTGGACCGGCGAGGAGATCTGGTGCCAGCTGTTCAGCGAGCCCGGCGCCGGTTCAGACCTCGCGAACGTCTCGACGCGAGCGGTGCGGGACGGTGACGGCTGGGTCGTCAACGGGCAGAAGGTCTGGACGTCCGGCGCCCAGAACGCACGGTTCGCGATCCTGGTGACCCGCACGGATCCGGACGTGGTCAAGCACAGCGGCCTGACCTACTTCATCTGCGACATGAACGACCCCGGCGTCGACATTCGTCCGCTACGGCAGATCACAGGCGAGGCCGAGTTCAACGAGGTCTTCCTGACGGACGTCCGGGTTCCCGACAACCAGCGGCTCGGCGCGGTTGGCGAGGGTTGGCGCGTCGCCAACGCGACGCTCAACAACGAGCGCGTCTCGATCGGCAAGGGAGCGGGTCGCGGCGCCGGGATGATCGGAGTTGTCTCCGAGACCTGGCGCAAGCACCCCGAGGCGCACACGCCGGAGCTGCAGGATCGGCTGGTGGCGCTGTGGGTCGAGGCCGAGGTCGCGCGGATCACCGGACGACAGCTCGCGCAGAAGCTGGCGTCGGGTCAACCTGGTCCGGAGGGCTCGATGATGAAGCTCCTGTTCGCCCGGATCTCCCAGGAGCTGTCGGGCCTGGAGCTGGAGATGCTCGGTGAGGACGGGTTGCGCTACGAGAGCGAGCAGGGCTGGACGATGGTGCGGCCCGACAAGGTCTCGTTCACGGGTCGCGATGCCGGCTACCGCTACCTGCGCGCCAAGGGGAACTCGATCGAGGGCGGGACCTCCGAGATCATCCGGAACATCGTGTCGGAGCGGGTGCTCGGTCTGCCGCCTGAACATCGAACAGACAAGGACCGGCCGTGGAAGGAGCTCGACAAGTGACCACGGCTCCGGATCTGGATCTGTTGGCGACGGACGTCGAGAACGACCTGCGTGCGACCGTGCGCGGCTTGCTCGCCGATCAGTGTCCGGCGGCCTCGGTCACTGCGCTCTATGACGGTGACCGGTCGCTCGTGGCGCCGCTGTGGCGGGCGTTGGGGACCGACCTCGGACTGGCTGGCCTGCTGGTTCCCGAGGAGTCGGGCGGGGCGGGGGCTTCGGCTCGGGAGGCCGCCGTGGTGCTGGAGGAGTTCGGCCGTGCGTGCGCGCCCGTGCCCTTCCTGACCAGCTCGGTGATCGCGACCTCGATCTTGGCGGCCTCGGGTGCCTCGCTGCTGACCGAGGTGGCCTCGGGCGAGCGGACCGCTGCGCTCGTGGTGCCGTTCTCGACCGCGCCTGAAGGTTCGCTGACCCACGTCGCGGTGAGTGATGACCGACTGAGCGGAACGGTTCGGAGCGTGGCTGGCGCCTTGGAAGCGGACACCTTGCTGGTGCCGGTTCGCGTCGGCGACCAGGTCGGCGTGTACGCCGTTTCCACTGATCGCGCCGAGGTTGTCGCGGTCGAGTCGCTCGACATGACGCGGCAGGTCGCGGACGCGTCGTTCGCGGACGCTGAAGGCACGCTGGTCCTTGCCGATGGTGAGCAGGCGGTGCGCGACGCGCTGCTCACCGGCGCGGCGCTGCTGGCCTCCGAGCAGGCGGGCGTCGCCCGGTGGTGCTTGGAGGAGACCGTCTCCTACCTCAAGGTGCGCAAGCAGTTCGGTCGGGTGGTCGGTGGGTTCCAAGCGCTCAAGCATCGACTGGCCGACCTGTATGCCGAGATCGAGTCGGCCTCGGCCGCCGCGCGGTATGCGGCGGCTGCGTTGGCTGCAGGGGAGGACGTGCCGATCGCTGCTCGGGTGGCTGCGTCCTACGCGAGCGAGGTCGCGGTCCATGCCGCCGAGGAGGCGGTGCAGCTGCACGGTGGCATCGGGATGACCTGGGAGCACCCGGCGCATCTGTATCTGAAGAAGGCGAAGGCTGATCAGATCGGATTGGGTACGCCGGGGGCGCATCGGGCGGCGTTGGCGCCGCTGATCGACCTGGCCTAGTGGTTGCGCAGCATTTCCGTCACTGGGTGACTGCAATGCTGCACGACTCGCCTTCCGGCCCAAGGTTCTGTCTCGCGCCCACCTAGACTGATGAGATGCTCGTTGACTCCTTCGGCCGGGTGCACACCGACCTCCGAGACTCACACACCGACCGCTGCAACCTGCGGTGTCGCTACTGCATGCCCGAAGAAGGGCTGCCCTGGCTGGAGCGCAGCGAAGTGCTGTCCACCGACGAGATCGTGCGGCTGGTTCGAATCGGCGCCGAGCGGTTGGGAATCCGCAGCGTTCGCCTCACGGGCGGCGAGCCACTGCTGCGCAAGGACCTCGTCGAGGTGGTCGCGCGCCTCGCTGAGATCGAACCGCAGCTAGAGCTCGCGATGACCACCAACGGCATCGGACTCGCTCGGACCGCGCAGTCCCTGAAGGGCGCCGGTCTCCGCCGCATCAACATCAGCCTGGACACGCTGCGTCAGGACCGGTTCATCGAACTCGCGCGTCGCGACCGCATCCACGATGTGCTCGATGGGATCGCGGCGGCTCAAGCGGCCGGGCTGGACCCGGTGAAGGTCAACGCGGTCCTGATGCGCGGCGTCAACGACGACGAGATCGTCGACCTCGCCAGGTTTGCGATCGACACCGGCTGCCAGGTGCGATTCATCGAGGCGATGCCGCTCGATGCACAGGGGGCCTGGTCGCGCGACACCATGATCACGGCGGACGAGATCCTCAAGGAGCTGGAGAACGAGTTCGTCCTCGAGGAGGTCAGAGCTGACGCGTCGGCGCCCGCGGACCTTTGGCGCATCGCCGGAACCGACGCACACGTCGGGATAGTCGCGAGCGTGACCCGCGCCTTCTGCAGTGACTGCAACCGCGTCCGGCTGACCGCCGACGGACAGCTCCGCAACTGCCTGTTCGCCACCACCGAGAGCGACCTCCGAGGTCTTCTTCGCGCTGGTGCCGATGACGACGCGATCGAGCAGGCCTGGCGCACTTGCATCGCAGGGAAGGCTCGCGGCCACGGCATCAATGACGTTACGTTCCAGCAGCCGGCGCGTCCGATGTCAGCCATCGGCGGCTGAACGTGGTGGGGGAGCTGTCGCACTCGGACTGGTTGGTGCTCGGAGTGCTCGGCACCGGTGCGACCCACGGCTTCGCTGTCTCGACCTCGCTCGCCAAGGACGGAGACCTCGGACGCATCTGGAGTGTGCGGCGCCCGATGGTCTACCAGTCCGTCAGCAAGCTCGTCTCGCTCGGGCTGGTCACTGAGGCCGCTACAGAGCGAAGTGCGAGCGGGCCGTCTCGGACGCTGCTGGAGGTGAGCTCGGAAGGGAAGAAGGTCCTGCGCGCCTGGCTCATGGCTCCGGTCGAGCATCTGCGGGACATGCGACCGCTCTTGCTGGCCAAGCTGGCGCTCCTTCGTCGTCAAGGTGTCAATCCGGCGCCGCTTCTCAAGGCGCAGCGCGCCGAGCTCGAAGCGCTGTTGGCGAAACCGACGCAGGGCAACCTCGACGATGTCGCAGCGCTCGTTGACTCCTGGAGGCTCCAGCTCGCTCGGGCTGTCCTTGGGTTCCTGGACGAACAGCAAGGTCTGTAACTGCTGGCGCCAGCGGTCTAGGCGGTCAGCTGAACGGCAAACACCTCGGTCGGCGAACTCTTTCCCTTGAGCGTGAAGGGACCGCGTGACACGAGTGAGTGCTTCGTCGCGGCGGCGATGCGGGTCGCATCAGTCAGAAGGATCGCGTCCCCGGTTTCCTTCGTCAGTTGCTCAACTCGGGCAGCGACGTTCACGGCGTCCCCGATCAGGGTGAACTCGAGCTTGCCGCCACCACCGAGGGTGCCGGCGACGACTCGGCCGGTATTGATCCCGATCCCTACCTGCAGCGTTGCTCCGAACGCTCGTCGGACAGCGTGCTGGACATCGAGGGCGGCCTCGATCGCCTTTGCTGCGTGGTCTGGCTCGGGGTCCGGAGCACCGAAGACCGCGAGCAACCCGTCGCCGAGGAACTTGTTCGGATGCCCGTGATGGTTCCGAAGGATCGGGACCACAAGGTCGAAAAGGGTGTTGAGGCGAAAGACCGACTCGCGGGGAGTCGCCACTTCGGCGAAGGCGGTGAAGTTGCGGACATCGATGAAGAAGATGGTCACCTCGAGGTCCTCCGCAACGAAGTAGTCGTCGTGCTGCGTGAGGAGGCGGCCGGTGAGGGCCGGATCGACGTACTGGCTGAAGGCGGAATCGAGCCGTGCTCGTTCCGCGAGACCCTTCTGCATGGAGTTGAACGAATGCGCGAGTTCGCCCAGTTCGTCCTCGGTTCCGACGGGAACCGGGATCGAGAAGTCGCCTCGCGCGACGCGACGCGTGCCGGCCATGATCTGCCGAACCGGCTTCAGCATCGGAGCACTTCCCAGCGGGACGAGCAACAGTCCTGGGACTAGGAAGATCGCGACGATGCCGCACACCCCAACCGCGATGTACTTGCCCGTCAGGCCATGGAAGTGCTGACTGACGGCGAGGCTCAGAAAGCAACCGAAGACAACGCCCGTGGCACCGACACTGGCGGCCGCGAGCGTCAGCGTGTGCGGCGCGTCCGGCGTCCAGACGTCGTCCGGATGCCGTTCGTTGATCAACTCGTGCACTGGTCGCAGCATCACCCGGATGTAGACCGACAACAGCGGTCCGGCTGCCATCATGGTGCTGATCAGACCGACGACCTGCCCAGCAAAGATCCCGGTATCGCCGTGGAGCAGTTGCAGGTCGAGCAGGTAGCACATGAGGACCATGGCGAAATATCCGATGACCGCGAACTGCCAGGCAAAGCCCGGGCCCTTACGCAGCGCGGCACGCACTTCTGCTGACGGCACCTGTTCTTCATTGAGCCAGCGTTGGATCAGCAGCAACGGCCGAGATGCGAGTACCCAGCCAATGACGAACCCGAAGATGGTGATCAGGCAGATGCCCTCAAGCAGAAACGTGGCGTAGTCAACCCCCGAAAGGCCCACGATCTGGCCGGCGATCGCCAGGACCAAGAGGCCGGCGGGCGCCGCCACCAGCACCATCGCGCCGCCGACGACGGCCAGGGCCCAGTGCCCACGCAGCCGGTCGAACGCCCAATGGGCGAAGAAGTCCATGGCTGGAGTGTCGCGCACCGATCGCTCCCGGCGATACGGGAAGAGCAGAGGAAAAAGGCGGGCGGAACGCGGCCACGTATGACCACCGGCCACCTGCCTCCTTCATGCGGTACGACTGCGCTCAGGGTCGTTCTCCTCTCGGATCTGAATCCGGGCTGCACACCCAGATAGTCAGTAACTGACTACCGGCCCTAGCATGGCGCCATGCTGAAGCGAAGCCTTGCGCTCACCTCTGCCGTGCTCCTGTCGGTGCTGCTCGCCGCCTGTGGTTCGTCCAGCCCGTCAAAAACGAAGAGCGGCACGGCGCTCAACGTCCTCTATGCGGGCTCGCTCGTGAACCTCATGGAGAAGCAAATCGGCCCGGGCTTCGACGCCGCCACGGGCAACACGTTCACCGGCTTCGGCGCCGGCTCAACCGCGCTGGTCGCTCAGATCAAGGGCAAGGTGCACCAGGGTGACATCTTCATCAGTGCCTCGCCCAAGGCCAACGCGGACCTGACGGGCGCCGCCAACGGCAGCTGGGAGACCTGGTACATCAAGTTCGCGAGCGCGGGTCTGGTGCTGGGCTACAACCCGAACAGCAAGTTCGCGCACGACCTGAAGACCAAGCCCTGGTACCAGGTCATCACCGAGCCCGGCTTCCGGCTCGGTACCACCGACCCGGCCACGGACCCCAAGGGCAAGCTCGCCGCCCAGGCGTTGACGGACACCGCCAAGGCGAAGAACCTGTCGGCGCTCAAGGGCCTTGCGACCAACAGCGCCAACTTCTTCCCGGAGGAGACCCTCGTCGGTCGACTCCAGGCGGGCCAGCTCGACGCCGGCGTCTTCTACACGAGCGAAGCCAAGGCGGCGAACATCGCGACCGTTCCGCTGACCGGCGTGGACCTCAAGGCGACCTACACCATCACGATCCTCGCGAACGCCCCGCATGTTGCCGCGGCCGAGGCGTTCGTGAAGTACCTGCTCGGCCCGGCCGGTCAGGCCGCCATGAAGCAGGACGGCTTCAAGTTGATCACGCCGGCGAAGGCGACGGGATCGGTCCCGGCAGCGTTGACCTCGGTCCTGCGTTAGGAGTCGCCTTGCCAGCCGAGAGACTGGGCGCATGAATCGCGCCCCGCTCCGCTGGCTGGGTGCGCTCCTGGCTCTGTATCTGCTCGTCCCGCTCGCCGCGTTCGTCTGGCGACTGGGGACGTCACACGAACGCGGCTTCCACCAGCCAGGGCTGTGGTCCGCGCTCGGCACGTCCGTGCTGTCGGCGTCGATCTCGACGCTCATTGTCGCCGTGCTCGGCCTTCCGCTGGCCCTCTGGCTGGCTCGGTCGCGCGGGTGGTTGCGCAGGGTCGTGAACGTGCTGGTCCAGCTGCCGCTCGTCCTGCCGCCGGTGATGAGCGGCATCGTGCTCATCTATGTCGTCGGGCCCTACACCTGGCTCGGCAAGCTGTTCAACGGCAACCTGACCGACAGCCTCGCCGGCCTCGTGATCGCCCAGACGTTCGTGGCGTCGCCGTTCCTGATCATCGCCGCGAGGTCGGCGTTCGCCTCGGTGAATCCGCACATCGACGAGCTGGCCGCCACACTCGGTCACGGTCCACTGGCACGGTTCTGGCGCGTCGACCTGCGGCTGGCATCAGCAGGAATCACGGCTGGACTGCTGCTGACCTGGCTGCGAGCGATCGGTGAGTTCGGCGCGACCGTCCTACTGGCGTACCACCCCTACAGCCTTCCGGTCTTCACCTACGTTCAGTTCTCCAGTGCGGGGATCCCGACGACGCAAGCACCGACCGCCTTGGCGTTGGCACTCGCGATCCTGGTGCTGCTGGCATCGCAGTTGCGGAGGCCTGCGCGGTGGAAGGCCAGCTCTCGTCTGCCGGCCGCGCGACCGCCGGTCCATCCACAGCAGACCCTGGTGTCCTTCGATCTCGACGTGCACGCGGGCGCCTTCCGCCTGAAGATCGCTCATCAGGCCACCACTCCGCGAATCGCGATCCTCGGGCCTTCCGGCGCTGGCAAGTCGATGACGCTGCGGGCGATCGCGGGACTGCTGGGGCCGTCGGCGGGCGAGGTCCATTTCGGGAGCGAGGACATGGGCGGAGTTGCGGTCGAGCATCGCAACCTCGGCTACATCCCCCAGGACCACGGACTGCTGCCGGATCGGACCGCTTGGCAGAACGTCCTCTTCGCCACCCGAGCCGATCCGCAGCTCGCCGCGTGGTGGATGCAGAACCTTCGGATCTCCGAGCTCGCCAACCAGCGGCCGGGAGAGCTGTCCGGAGGTCAGCGCCAGCGGGTGAGCATCGCGCAGGCATTGAGCCACGAGCCGCGCGTGGTCCTGCTCGACGAGCCGTTCTCAGCGCTCGACGCGCCGATCCGCGGCGAATTGCGCACCCTCGTGCGGCGACTCCAGCGTGAGGCCGGCCTCTCGACCGTCCTCGTCACGCATGACGCCGAGGAGGCCGCGACCTTGGCCGATGAGGTGATCGTGATCGACGAGGGTCGGGTGCTGCAGGCAGGTCCGACGAGCGAGGTCTTTCGACGGCCTGCCTCCGCCGCGGTGGCACGGTTGCTGGGAGTCCCAAACATCAATCACGCCGTCAGCGGTGGACCGGAGGCAATCGTCGTCGACGGCGTCCGGTTTGCGACTGCCGCACACGAGGTGGCGGAGGGGGCGCCGGTCGTCTGGTCCATCCGCCCGGAACACGTCTCGCTCGCGGAGGTTGAGGAGGCGCGAAGCGCCGTCACGAAACCGGAGCTGACCGCAACCATCGTCGACGTCGTCGACCTCGGCTCCTCCCTCCTCGCCACCATCGCCATCAACGACATCGAGCTCCAAGTACGCACCTCTGCCCGAGACCTGCGCCCCGCAACCGAGTGCGCCGTCTCGATGCCTGCGAGCGCGATCTCTGTGTGGTCGGAGTAGCGTTCCGACGTGGCTTCCTCGGACCGACTCACGCACATCAACGACAGCGGCGCGGCGCGCATGGTCGACGTGTCCGCCAAGGAGGTGACGGTCCGAGTCGCCCGTGCGCGAGGCCGATTCGTCACTACGCCCAAGGTCATCGGCCTCCTGCAGGATCAGTCGCTCGCCAAGGGAGACGCGCTTGCGGTCGCGCGCATCGCGGCCATCACGGGCGCGAAGAAGACCTCCGACCTGATCCCGCTGTGCCACCCGATCGGCCTCCACGAAGTCAGCGTCGACCTGACGCTGGGGGAGTCCGACGTCCTCATCGAGGTCACGACACGCACGGCCGAGCGGACCGGCGTCGAGATGGAGGCGCTGACGGCGGTCGCTGCCGCAGGCCTGACCCTCTACGACATGACCAAGGCCGTCGATCGATCGGGCCGGCTCACCGACGTCGAGCTGGTCAGTAAGGACGGCGGCCGCAGCGGTCACTGGGAGCGCGCATGAAGATCGGTGTGATCACCTGCTCCAATCGATCGGCGTCCGGGGACCGGATCGACGAGTCCGGCGCCATTCTCGAAGCCGGTCTCATCGAGGCGGGGCATGACGTCGCGTCACGCGCGGTCGTTCCCGACGACGTCGACAAGATCCAGGGGGCCGTACGGGCTGCGATCGACGCCGGAGTCCAGGCTGTGATCACGACGGGTGGTACCGGCCTCACCCCGACCGACGTGACCCCTGAGGCGGTCGGGCCCCTGCTTGATCGGACCATCCCAGGCATCGCCGAAGCCCTGCGCATGGTGTCGCGCCACCGCGTGCCGACGAGCGTGCTGTCGCGTGGTGTCGCCGGAACGATCGGAACGACTCTGGTGGTCACGCTTCCCGGCTCGCCCGGTGGCGTTCGTGACGGCCTGGCGGTGCTGCTGCCGATCATCGATCACGCGGTCGATCAGATCGCGGCCGGGGACCACGAGCCTGGCGGCGGGGTCTGATGGCGACGGTGGTGGTGCGCTACTTCGCCTCGGCTCGAGCCGCGAGTGGTGTCCCCGAGGAGCAGTGTGAGGCGGCGACCGTGGACGAGGTCCTGGCCGAGATCTCATCGCGCCACGGCGATCGCCTGACCGCGATCCTGAACGCCAGCAGCTTGCTGCTCAACGGAGCACGAGTCGCCGATCGGAGCATGGCGTTGCCGGAATCCGCCGAGCTCGAGGTCCTCCCTCCGTTCGCGGGCGGGTGAGGGTCATGACAGAACCACTGGTGGAGACCGCGATCCTCGACGATGAGGAGTCGATGACCGGTTTCCTCGCCGCCACCGTTCCGCACCAGGCCGGCGCGGTCGTGACCTTCAACGGAGTCGTGCGCGACCACGATCACGGCCGTGGTGTCACGGAGCTCGAGTACGTCGCCCACCCCACCGCCGCTGAGGTGCTGCGCGAGACGGTCGACCAGGTGCTCGCGCACCACGACGCGGTTCTGACGGCCCGCGTCGCGCATCGGACCGGACTCCTCGCCGTGGGCCACCACGCGTTCTTCGTCGAGGTAGCGGCTGCGCACCGCGGCCAGGCCTTCGCCGCGTGCAGCGAGCTCGTCGAGGAGGTCAAGCGGCTGCTGCCGGTGTGGAAGCGTCAGGTCTTCACCGACGCCACCGAGGAATGGGTCAATTCGCCCTGAGATCCCAAACGGTTACGTCGTCGCCGGGCACGAGGTGGACCACGTCCTCGGGAATGTCGATGAGGCAGTCGGTCGTCGCCAACGAGTTGAGGAAGTGTGAGGCGGGCGGGCCGACATGGGACACGGTCGCGACGCCGTCGACGACCGACAGCGTTCCGCGTCGGAACTGTCGTCGATCGGCCGGCGCGTCGATCGGTTCGGTCACGGTTGCCCGCACGACGGGTCGGGTGGCATCCGCGAAGCCCATCGCAGCGCGCAGAGGCGCCCGCAGGAACACCTCGAAGGACACCAGCGCACTGACGGGGTTGCCCGGGAACGTCACGATCGGGACGCCGCGGTAACGACCCGCGCCTTGGGGCTTGCCCGGCTGCATGGCGACCGGGGTGAAGGTGACGTCCTCGGATGCCAGCGCGTCCTTGACCACCTCGTACGCGCCGGCGCTGACGCCTCCCGTGGTCACGATCAGGTCGGCGTCGAGATGCGGCGCGAGCGCGGCATGGAAGGCGTCGACGTCGTCGGCCACGAACCGCACGAGCTTCGCCTCGGCACCCGCGGCGTTGATCGCCGCCGCCAGCATCGGCCCGTTCGACTCGTAGATCTGACCGGGTCGCAGCGGCGTCCCGGGCTCGGCGAGCTCGCTGCCGGTGGAGAGGACGAGGACCTTGAGCGGTGCCCTCACGTCCACGCTGGTGACTCCCAAAGCAGCGAGCAGTCCGATCTGTGCCGGCCCGATCACCACGCCTGCCTCGAGCACACGCTGGCCGATCTCGACGTCCTCACCGGCATAGCGCACGTGGCTGCCCAGCGCCCGGCTCTCGGTGATGGTGACCGCCGTAGTGCCGCCGTCGGTCGCCTCGACCGGAACCACCGTGTCGGCACCGGGCGGCAGGGGAGCGCCGGTCATGATCCGGTGCGCGGTGCTCGGCTTGAGCGCAGGGCTGTCCTGACGACCCGCTGGGATGTCCTCGGCGACGGGGAGTGTCACCGGTGCCGAGGCACTTGCGAAGGCGATGTCCGCGGCGAGCACGGCGTACCCGTCCATCGCCGAGTTGTCGAAGGTCGGCAGGTTCATGCCGGCGATGTGGTCGCACGCGAGCACGCGCCCAGCAGCGTCGGAGAGCGCCCGTGTGATGACGCCCGTCGGAGGGACAAGGTCAGCAACGACCTGCTGATGTTCGGCTACCGAGCGCACTACTGACCTCGCTGAGTGGCACGGTCCGTCACGACCGCGGCGGCGGCCTTCACAGCCTCGCCCGCGTTGCCGGCCTGTCCGGCCGCGTATCCGACGAGGAACGTCGTGAGGGGTGCCGCGGGTCGTGCCACGCCGTGTGCCGCATCGCGTGCGACGTCCAGGATCAGGTTGCGATGCGAAGCGAGCTCCATCGGCAGATCGAGCGCCTCGCAGAGCTCACGCAGCCATGCGTCGAGATTCGGTCCTTCGGTCATGGCGTGCTCGTCGCTCCTCGCTCTCGGGCCTCCTCGACGGCGTCCCAGGTGTCGCAGTCGAACCCCCATCCGCCAGTATCGCGGACCTCCTCGACCGTGAGTCCGTCGACTAGCCGCCGCATGGGCAGACCGGTGGGGTCGCCGACGCGGGCGAGTGCGGCTTCGACGACGTGTCGTCGCCAGGCCGACGCCAAGTAGTTGGCGCGTCCGTCAGCGTCCACGAGCACAGCGACATCGGCGGACGTCGACAACAGCGGCGCCACCGCGCCCCCGATGAAGGGCAGATCGGACCCGAGGAGAAGAACCATCTCGCTGGGCGGCGCCACCGCGAGCCCCGCCGCGAAGGCAGCCACCGGCCCGCCACCCACCGGCTCCTCCTCGCACCAGAGCACGGGCCGCGAGGTCGGCCGCTCGGGACCCACGACGACGGCCTCGGCATCCGTCGCACTGAGAACCCGGTCGAGCAGGGTGATGCCGTCAAGATCGACCATCGCCTTGTCGGCGCCGCCCAGCCGCGCGCTGCTGCGCCCGGCGAGAACGATGAGGACGTGGTGCATGCACCGAGCCTCGCACCGGCAGCCGACAGCCGACAAACGCCGAGCCGTCACTTCTCACGCTCGAGCCGCCAGTTTCGCTACGGTTCCGCAATGACCAAGGCTGCGTCGCTCGTGGGGGTCGGACTCATCTACGTCATCGCGCTCGCGGTGGCGACCGCGTGGTTTGTGTGGGGTCCGGACACGCGCTGGCTGTGGTTGGACGGGCTGATCGCAGATGTGCTCGCCACAGTCGTCGTGTTCATCGCCAGCCGGATCTATCGCAACTCCAGCTGCTACGACCCCTACTGGAGCGTGATTCCGCCCTACCTCGTGGTGGCTTGGTGGATCTCTGCTGGCAGCGTGGGAGATCAGGCGCGAGCCGTGCTGCTCACGATCGTCGTCTTCCTGTGGGCGATCAGATTGACCGCGAACTGGGTACAGGACTGGCCCGGTATGCACCACGAGGACTGGCGCTATCCGATGCTCAAGGAGAACGCCGGCTCGCTCGAGGCGGTCGTCGACTTCAGCGGCATCCACCTGTTCCCGACGCTGATCGTGTTCCTCGCCCTGGTGCCCGCCTACGCCGTGGTCGCGCGACCCGGGCATGGCGTCAACTGGCTCGACTTCGTCGCGCTGTTCATCGGCATCGCAGCCCCGATCCTGCAGTTCGTCTCCGATGCTCAGATGCGCAGGTTCATCGCGACGCGCGAGCCCGGACAAGCCATGGATCGCGGCCTCTGGGCATGGTCACGCCACCCGAACTACTTCGGCGAGATCAGCTTCTGGGTCGCGCTGGCGTTGTTCGGGATCGCGGGCGCGCCCGGCGACTGGTGGTGGCTTGTCCTGGGCGCGATCGCGATGGTGGCCATGTTCGAGGGCGCCAGCATCCCGATGATGGAGAGGCGAAGCCTCGAGCGACGACCGTCGTATCAGGACGTCATCGACCGAGTCCCGAGGCTGGTACCCCGTCCACCCCGGTAAACCGCGAGCCGTCTCTCGTTCAGGGATAGAGGTAACCCTGGGCAATCCCGTACACCGTCCAGGTGCCGCTCGGGCTCGCCGTCGCATTGCCGTCGCAGACGAAGTCGAGTTCCCAGCTCACATACTCGGTACCGGCTAGTTGCGATGACGTGACGTAGTAACCACCGTCCCGCGAGTCAGGCCCGGGAACCGGATAGAACGGCACCGCGGATCCGGTCGGGGTGTGTGCCTCCACCGACGGCACCACGGGGGTGCTCACACTGCTGTTGCAGACGACTTGGAGACTCTGGATCACGAATGTCTCGCCGGGCGGCACCAACGTCGCGCACGCCACGTGCGGAGCAGAATCGCCTCCGGTGCAGTCGAGTGTGAACGGCTTCGCCGGGTATCCGTTGGCTCGCACCGTGCCGCCAACCTTGAGCCTGCTTCCGCCCGTGGTGACCTGCAGTTGCCCGGCCGAATTGACGTGGGCCGCGTGGACCGTGCTCGCGTCGGCTATGAAGGTGTTGGAACCACCGACGGCAGAGGCGCCGGCCGGTAACCCCAACACCACGATGAGTGCGCAAATGATGTAGGTAAGCGCCTTTCGGTGCGTGAGTGAATCTGACATGACCGCTCCATTCGAATGAGCGGGCTTACGCCGAGTAAGCCTGTCTTCGGACGGTAGATCCGACTCCTGGGGCGGTCAACAGACCCGCCTCGGCGTTTGTCCGACGCAGAAGGTTCCGCCGGACCTATCGTGACCTCAGCGCTCCGCGATTCTCCTGACCTTGGGGACCCGCCGAGGCGCACGGGGGTGGAACGGGTGGCAAAGCTTGACGGGGTGACTGGGGGACTGGCAGCACTTCTCGCGGCCGGTCTCCTGGGCGCGTGCAGCGCTGGGCAACCGACGGCAGCACCGCTCCAGCCCAAGCCCGTCACGACCTACAGCACTCCGAGCGCGAGCGCCCCGACCAAGAGCCCACCGCCACGGCGGGTGAAGCCACGAAGGCCGCACATCGAACCGGCGCTCAACCGCTT
>JBQCDC010000232.1:0-2245 GCA_051961575.1 Marmoricola sp. | reverse complement strand
CCACTGCCCCCTCGAATCGTCGTGCTTTCCGGCGGCGTCGGAGGCGCGCGCTTCCTCCAGGGCCTTCTTCGCCTCGCGGAGACGAGTCCCGGGCCCGCGCCCGAGATCAGCGTGATCGCCAACACCGGCGACGACATCTGGATCCATGGACTCAAGGTGTGCCCCGATCTCGACACGGTCATGTACACCCTCGGCAATGGCATCGACCTCGAACGAGGCTGGGGTCGTACCGCCGAGACGTGGAACGCCAAGGAGGAGCTTGCGGCCTACGGCGTCGAGCCGACCTGGTTCGGACTGGGCGACCGCGACATCGCCACCCACCTGGTGCGGACGCAGATGCTCGAGGCCGGCTACAGCCTCTCCCAGGTGACGCGAGCCCTGTGCAAGCGTTGGCAGCCCGGGGTCGAGCTGCTTCCGATGTCGGATGACCGCATCGAGACGCACGTCGCGGTCATCGACCCCGAGAGTGGCGAGCGCAAGGCCATCCACTTCCAGGAGTACTGGATCCGTCACCAGGCCTCGGTGCCCGCCGATGCCGTCGTCGCCATCGGTATCGACAAGGCGACCCCGGCGCCGGGCGTGGTCGAGGCGATCCGCGATGCCGACGTGGTGCTCCTGCCTCCGTCCAACCCGGTGGTCTCCATCGGCACGATCCTGGGAGTGCCGGGCATCCGCGAGGCGCTGCGGGCAACCGGCGCTCCCGTCGTCGGTGTAGCCGGCATCATCGGGGGCAACCACGTGCGCGGCATGGCCAAGCAGATGCTCGACATCATCGGCGTGGAGTGCTCGGCCGGTGCGGTCGGAGCGCACTACGGGTCGCGCGAGCGCGACGGCATCCTCGACGGGTGGCTGATCGACTCCAGCGATGCGGCAGAGCTGCCGGTTCTGGAGAGCGCAGGCGTCAAGGCGGCAGCCGTTCCGCTCTGGATGACCGACCACGATGCCACCGCTGCGATCGCCCGGGCGGCCCTCGACCTGGTGGAGCGGTGACGCTCGAGCTCGACGCTCCCGACGGCGTCGGCGAGATCGTTGCGGGCACCGACCTCGCTGCGGAGATCGGCAAGACCCTGACGCTTCGTGACGGAGACGTCGTCGTCGTCACCAGCAAGGTGGTGAGCAAGGCCGAAGGGCGCATCCTGCCGTATCGCTCGGAGTTGGACCGCAACGCCGCCATCGACAGCGAGACCGTGCGCGAGGTGGCCCGCCGAGGGCCGGTGCGCATCGTCGAGAACCGGCTCGGTCTGGTCATGGCGGCGGCCGGCGTGGACGTGTCGAACCTGGCAGGAGGGACGCTGGCCCTGCTCCCCGAGGATCCTGACGCCTCCGCTCGCGCCATCCGGGAGCGTCTGGCCGAGAGCCTGGGCGTCAACGTCGCGATCGTCATCGCCGATACAGCAGGGCGCGCGTGGAGGCTCGGTCAGACGGACATCGCCATCGGCCTCGCCGGTCTGGATGCCTACGAGAACTTCGAGGGTCGGGTCGACGCCTACGGCAACGAGTTGGCGGTGACGGCGCCGGCGGTCGCGGATGAGATCGCGAGCGCGGCGGAGCTGGCCAGCGGCAAGCTCGGCGCTCGTCCGTTCATCCGGGTCCGCGGGCTCGAGGAGCGGGTGCTCGAGCGAGGCGTGCACGGCGGTGGGGCTCGGACCCTTCAGCGCTCGGCCGCAGAAGACCTCTTCGCCTTGGGCAGTCGGGACGCCGTGGTCGACGCCCTCTCGAGGTACGAACCCTGGGCGCCCGCGGCTGCCGTCGACGACCTCGCCCGAGCCTTCACGAGGTGTGGCATCGCCTATACGACGCCAGAGCGCTCACGCATCTCGGTCAAGACTGACGCGCCGCGCGATCTCTGGCGGGCAGAGGTCATCGCGCAGGTCCACGGATGGCGGCCTGGCGACACGTCAGGTGAGTTCGTCGCGTCCTGACGCCTTGAGCGCCGCCACCACGTCTTTGACCCGCTGCGCCTGCTCGCGGCTGGCGACCAGCAGTGCATCACCGGTGTCGACCACGACGACGTCCTCGAGCCCGAGCACGCAGATCTGACGGCCTGCGGTCGCAACCAGACCCGAGGCGTCGATCGCGGTGACCAGATCGTCGTCCCCGAGGACCTGCAGCGTGTCCGCACCCAGGATGGAGGCCAGGGACGCGAAGTCGCCGATGTCGTCCCACCCGAAGGCGCCCGGCACGACGGCGACCCGACCGCGGGCGGCCGCGGGTTCCGCCACCGCATGGTCGATCGCGATCTTGG